>DASTXN010000054.1:0-33129 GCA_035765515.1 Jatrophihabitantaceae bacterium
TATCCGCCGGACGAGGAGCTCGCCGCGCGCAGCACGGCCACCCGCTCCGTCCGCACCCGCGCCTGAGCCCGGACCCGCACCTGCACCTGCACCTGAGCCCGGACCTGAGCCTCTCTCAACTGCGCGAGTGGGCAGTTAGCCCGCGAGTGGGCACCTATACCTGCCCACTCGAGGCGTAGGTGCCCACTCGACGGGAAACAGCTCAGCCGAAGACCGCGCCGATCAGCCGTTCGCAGCGGGCGGTCATCTGCGCGGCGCTCTGCTCCGGATGCGCCAGCCACCAGCCGACCAGCGCGTCCACGATCCTCATCCACACCGTCGACAGCGCGTCGACGTCCAGCGCGTCGACGTCCCCGCGCACCTGCAGAAACCGGGCCGAACCGCTGGCCGCGATCTGCTCGGTGCGCCGGCGGTAGTCGTCGGCGGCCGCGGCGATGGGCCCGTCGGCCGGCATGGACGGGTCGTAGAGCAGCCGCCACGCGCTCGGCTGCGGCTCCAGCGCTTCGAACACGGCGCGCAGCGGGTGGATGCGTGAGGCGACGGTGTCGTCGACCTGCCGTTCGGCGGACTCGAGGCGGTCCAGCAGCGCGGCCGCGACGGCGTTCAGGCAGGCCAGGTACAGCCCGTCCTTGGAGCCGAAGTACTGGTAGATCAGCGGCTTGGAGATCCCGGCCCGCGCCGCCACCGACACGATGGACGCGCCGGAGTAGCCGCGTGCGGCGAACTCCTGCACCGCGACCGCGACGATCTGCTGCTCGCGCTCGGGACGGGGCACGCCCTTCGTCCCGATCAGCGCCGAGCTGGACATGCCGGCGATCTTACCTTACGGTAAGTGACTGAAGGGTCAGTTCGCTGGAAGGGGCCGTCGATGGATGCGCTGCACGACCCGGTCGTGTACGCCATACCGGCGTTCCTGGTCTTCCTGGTGCTCGAACTGATCTCGCTGCGGGTACTGGAAGAAGCCGAGGCCGGCCGGTACGTCGGCTACGAATCGCGCGACACCCGCACCAGCCTGCTGATGGGCACCGGCTCGCTCGTCGTCAACGGCAGCGCGCGCATCGTCGCGCTGCTGGGCTACTCCGCGCTGTTCGCGCTGACCCCGCTGCGGCTGGACACGCACAGCTGGTGGGGCTGGACGCTCGCCCTGCTGCTGGTCGATCTCGTCTGGTACCTCTACCACCGCGCCTCGCACCGGGTGCGGATCATGTGGGCCGGCCACCAGGCGCACCACAACAGCCAGCGGTTCAACTACTCGACTGCGCTGCGGCAGAAGTGGAACCCGTGGGGCGAGCTGCTGTTCTGGGTGCCGCTGCCGCTGCTCGGCATCCCGCCGTGGCTGATCTTCACCGCGTTCTCGATCAACCTGATCTTCCAGTTCTTCGTGCACACCGAGCGGATCGGACGGCTGCCCGGCCCGATCGAGTTCGTGTTCAACACCCCGTCGCACCACCGCGTCCACCACGCCAGCGATCCGGAGTACCTGGACAAGAACTACGGCGGGATCCTCATCGTCTGGGACCGGCTGTTCGGCAGCTACGCCGAGGAGTCGTTCCGGCCGACGTACGGGCTGACCACGAACATCGACAGCTTCAACCCGTTCCGCCTGCAGTACCACGAGTACGCGGCGATCTTCCGTGACGTGCGCGCGAGCCGGTCGTGGCGCGAACGGGTCGGCTTCCTGTTCGCGCCGCCCGGCTGGCACCCCGAGCGGACGGTCTCAGTAGAACGCGAGGTTGCCGCGGTTGCACCAGTCCAGGACGGCCGGCCAGGGTCCGTAGCCTGAGTCGACGTTGATGTGCCCGCCGTCCGGGATCACGGTCGTGGCGATCTTGAGCGGACGTGCGTACGCGTCAGCAATCCCTTCCGGGATATAGGGATCGGAGTCGCCGGCCACCAGCACCGTCCCCTCCGAGGCATGGCGCACGACGTCGATGTGCAGCGGCGGCGGGAAGAAGCCTGCGATCTCCGGGATCGCCGTGCGCGGCGACGGTGGCGCGACCAGTGCGACCCGTGCGGGCTGCGGAGCGTCCCCCGGCGACTCGACGTGGTGCAGCCACAGCACCGCGCCCAGCGAATGCGCGACGACGTCGAAGCCCGCGGGCGGCAGACCGGCCAGCGTCTCGCGCAGCGCGGCCAACCAGGCGTCCAGCTTCGGCTCGTCGGCGTCCGGCAGCGTCGGGTAGCGCACCTCGCGGTCAGATGCGCGCAACTGGTCGGCCAGCCAGCTCTGCCAGTGCTCCGGCTCCGACCCGCGCCAGCCGTGCAGGATGACGACGGGGACGGAGCGGTTCGGTCGGCGCGGCACGAATCGCAGCTTAGGACGTGCCCGCTACAGGTGTTTGATCAGGCCGATCACGATGAGCAGCTGCGCGAGGTGGTAAGTGACGATCACCAGTACCGGACCGCGCACCAGCCGGTGCACGAAGCGGTCGCGCGCCAGCACGATGTCGGACGCCAGGAACAGCAGACCGCCGATCGCGGTCGCCACAGAACCGGTCGCGACCGCGAGCACGGCCATCGCCGCGAGCACCGCGGAGTAGCCGCCGACGACGAGGGCCACCTCCTGCCCGGCGCGCGCGGCCACGCCACGCAACACCGGCGCGAGCGTGAGCGACGCGGCACCGCCGACGACGAGAACGCCGGCGAGCGCGAACAGCCAGTGCAGCCCGTGCCTGCTGAACGCGACGATGTAGAACAGGTGGCCGACGAGGAACGCGGCCAGGCCCAGCACGAACGGCGGGTCCGCATCCGGGCCGCGACTCAGCAGCAGGCCGACGTCGCCGAGCAGGCCGAGGACCAGTGCTCCCACGACGAACGCCTGCCCGGGGCCGAGGTCGGCAGTTGCCGCCGCGACGATCAGCAACGCCAGCGTGAGCGGCTTGAGCACGACCTCGAGGTGCAAGTAGCGCCGACCGACCGCCACCCAGTCCCCGACTGCCGCGACGGCCGCCAGGATCAGGAACGTCAGCGACACGGCGGTAAGTATGCCGTTAGAGAACGCTTCCGGGGTTGAGGATGCCGTCCGGGTCGAGCGCGTCCTTGATCCGACGGGTGAGCGCCATGACGTCCTCGCCCAGGTACGCGGGCAGCCACGCCTTCTTCAACCGCCCGACGCCGTGCTCGCCGGTGATCGTCCCGCCGAGCTCCAGCGCGAGGTCCATGACCGCCCCGAACGCGGTGTGGGCGCGCGCGGACGCGTCGGGGTCGGCCGCGTCGTAGACCACCAGCGGATGCGTGTTTCCGTCACCGGCGTGTGCGACGAGCGCGATCGTCGTCTCGTGCTTCCGCGCGATCTGTTCGATGCCGCGGACCAGCGTCGGCAGCTGCGGCAGCGCGACACCGACGTCCTCGAGCAGCAGCGAGCCCAGCCGTGCCAGCGCGGGGAACGCGGCCCGGCGCGCGGCTGCCAACGCCTCGCCCTCGCCCTGGTCGTCGGTGCAGTAGGCCTCGGTCGCGCCCGCATCGCGGCAGGCCCGCTCCATGACCGCGACCTCGTCGGCGGCAGCCGGACCGGGCGCGTCCGAGCGGGCGATCAGCATCGCCTCCGCGGACCGGTCCAGCCCCATCGACGTGTAGTCCTCGACGGCGTTGATCGACGTGCGATCCATCAGCTCCAGCATCGCCGGCCGCAGCTGCGACGTGATCGCCAGGACGGCGTCGGCCGCGTCGTCGATCGAGGCGAACACCGCGACCAGCGTGCAGGCCGGCGGGGGAGCGGGCACCAGCCGCAGCGTCAGTTCGGTGATCACGCCGAGCAGGCCCTCCGAGCCGACGAACAGCTTGGTCAGCGACAGCCCGGCGACGTCCTTGAGCCGCGGGCCGCCGAGGCTCAGCGCGGTGCCGTCGGCGAGCACGACCTGCATGCCGAGCACGTAGTCGGTGGTGACGCCGTACTTCACGCAGCACAGCCCGCCGGCGTTCGTCGCGGCGTTGCCGCCGATCGAGCACATTTCGAAGCTGGACGGATCCGGCGGGTAACACAGCCCGTGCTCGGCGACGGCGCGCTTGACCTCCACGTTCAGCAGCCCGGGCTGGACGACCGCAACGCGCGAGACGGGATCGACCGTGATCTCGCGCATCCGCTCGAGCGTGAGCACGATGCCGCCGTCCACCGCTGTCGCGCCCCCGGACAGCCCGGATCCCGCGCCGCGGGGCACGACGGGGATGCGGTGCGCGCTCGCCCAGCGCAGTGTCGCCTGGACGTCCTCGGTGCACGTCGCGCGGACGACCGCCAGCGGCCAGCCTGCGTTCGGATCGCGCGCCCAGTCGTGCCGGTAGGACGCGGTCAGGTCCCGGTCGGTGAGCACCGCGCCGTCCGGCAGGGCGCCGATGAGCTCAGCCAACTGGGCGGGATCGCCGGTCATGCCCGCGATTGTGCCGTGGATCCGGCCGGACGGCACGGGCGGCGACGGTGGGGTGGCGGTGGGGTGGCGGTCAGTCGTGCGCGGGCGTGATCGCACCGGCGGTGGCGTCGGCCAACACGCCGTAGGCGACGATGTTGTCCAGGTAGTTGCCGGTGCTCTGGTCGAACGGCCCGCCGCAGGTGATCAGCGCCAGGCGCCCGGCCACGTGTTGGTCGAAGATCTGCGCCCAGGGCAGCTTCTGCTTCGAGTACGTCTGCACGCCGGTGACCGTGAACGTCAGCGTCGCGCGCTTGCCGTCCCGCATGCCGTGCACGATGATCTTGTCGCCCGGGTTGAGCCGGCCGATCTCGCCGAGCGCACCGGCGACACCGGCGTAGTTGATGTGGCCGGTGATGATCGCCGTGCCGACCGTGGCGCCCGGCTTGGCTCCGTACTTCCACCAGCCGACCTTGGTCGGGTCCTGCGGCGGCTCCAGCTCGCGGTCTGCGCTCGTGCCGATCTCCAGGATCGGGGCCTGCGCCTTGATCGCCGGGACCTCGATGCTGTACGGCGAGATCGAGATGTCCGGGGCGTGCACGTCGACCGGGCTGGCCTTGGTCAGCGGCACCGTGCCGACCGTGCGCGGCGCGGCGATCACGTTGTGCAGGCCCCAGTTCGGCGCCGTGACCCAGGTGATCGCGGAGGTCGCCAGCAGCGCGATCGCGGCCAGTACGCACAGGAACGGCACCCAGCCCACGTACGCCGAGGTGAACGCCGGCATCGGCCGGTTCGCCCTCGCCGCGTGGCGACGACCGCCGCGGGGCGCGGGCAGCAGGCCCCGCAGCCGCGGCGGTGTGTTCATCGGGCGGGTCCTGTTCTCTGTGCGGTCTGTGCCGGTACGGACGTCGGTGGGGGAAGCCTCTACCGACCATAACGAGTAAAACACCGGTGAGGTTGCGCTGCGGGCGGTCTTTCCGTCGGGGGGACCTTGGTCCCATCCTCGCCGCGGTGGCTCAGTTCGGCCGCCTCGGTGCCGATGCCGCAGGTGTGAACCTGCGCGCCCTCCTCGCCCGGCCCGCCGTCCGCGGCAGGCCCGCGCGGCGTGCCGCCGCAGTCCTCGCCGCCGGCATCTCGGTGGCCGCCGGCACCGTGGTTCTCTCGGCCGGCGCGGCCGCCGCCGTCCCGTCGTGCGCCGCGGCCGGCATCGGCGTGACCGCGCTGCACGGCCCGGTGTTCTACATCGACCCGAGCAACTCGCCGGCGCTGACGAGCGCGTACGCCGGCTACCAGGTCACCAACTCGACCGGCGCCGCGTTGACCGACACCTGGGTCGAGCTGTCCGGATTCACCGGCGGCTCGGTCGTGCTGGGCAGCGGCCAGCCCGCTGCCGAGCAGGTCGCCAGCCTGGCGAGTGGGGCGTCGAAGTCGCTGTTCTGGTACCTGACCGCGTCCGGCGCGAGCTCGTCGGCGCAGAGCCACACCGTCACCGTCTACGCGCACCAGCCCGGCCTGGCGAATGCCTCGGCGCTGTGCACGACCACCGGCGGGTTCGGCAGCGTCGCCACGACAATCGGCGCGAACGCGAACAAGATCACCTCGGTGACGCTGTCGAGTGCCGCGCCGACGCTGGGCGCGACGTTCGCGGTCACGGTTGCGGGTAACACCGGCACGATCGGGCAGGGGCCGCCCGCGCCGAGCGCCGATCCGCAGGCGTTCTGGATGAGCCCGTCCGCGATCGCCGGCTGGCCCGCCGGGGCGTACCGGCTGGTCGGGACGAGCCTGGCGATCTCTCCGGACGGGACCGCGGCGGCGCAGCCGTACACCGACGTGCTGCACCTGACCAACCTCGGCAGCGCCGCGCGTGACTACACCGCGACCTACACGTTCCAGGCGACGGGCTTCACGGCGACCAACTCCACGCTGCTGCCGGCCGAGCAGATCAGCTCGGGCACCCAGGTCAAGCACACCGGCAGCTATCCCAGCTCGATCCCGGCGATCGCGCCGGCCACGAACGACCTCGCGGTGACGCTGGGCGCCAGCCCGACGCACCTGCCGAGCAACGGCGGGACGGTCACGTACACCGCCGCGCTCGCGGGCACGACCGGCGCGAGCCTGGACTCGCTCGAGCTGACCGCGCCGCCGGGTGCGTCCGTCGTCGCCGGCTCGGCGAAGTTCGACGGCACCACGCTGCCCGACCCGGTGAGCGACGGGACCGGCGACCTGGTCCTGCAGGGCCCGTTCACGCTGACGTCGGGCACGGACACGCTGAGCGTGCAGCTGCAGTACGGCGCGGGTTCCGGCCGGCAGCGCACGTCCATGATCGGCCGGGTGGGGAGCACGGTGATCGACACGACGCCGAACGACCTCACCGACGACAGCCCGGCGACCGTGGACATCTCGGTGAACACTCCGCCGACCGCCACCTCGGACTCGACCACGGTCGCGGCCGGCAGTGGCCCGACGACCGTTCCGGTGTTGACGAACGACACCGACGCCGACAGCGACACCCTCACGGTCACCGGGGTCACGGCGCCGGCGCACGGTTCGGCCGTGTCGACCGGATCCGGCGTGCAGTACACGCCGGCTGATGGCTATCTCGGCCCGGACTCGTTCACCTACACGATCTCGGACGGCAACGGCGGCACGGCGAGCGCGACCGTCAGCGTCGACGTCTCCGACAGTGTCCTGGCGCAGACGATCGACTTCCCGCAGCCACCCGCAGCGACCCTGCCGTCGACGGTGAATCTGACGGCGAGCAGTGACAGCGGCCTGGCGGTGGCATTCACCTCGCTGACTCCGGACGTGTGCACGGTCGACACGACCTCGGGCGCGGTCACGCTCGTCAGCGCCGGAACCTGCACGATCGAGGCGGACCAGCCCGGCGACGCCACCTACTCCGCCGCGGCGCCGGTCAGCCGGTCGTTCGCGATCACGGCGCCGCTGACCACGGCCCAGGCGATCACGTTCCCGGCCATCGCGGACACCACTGTGACAGCGACGGACGTGCGCGCGGCAGCGACCGCGGACAGCGGCCTGCCGGTCGTCTACAACACCCTCACGCCCGCGGTGTGCGACGTCGCTGCCGACGGCACGATCACCTTGCACGCAACGGGAACCTGCACGCTGCAGGCCGATCAGCCCGGCGACAGCGCGTATGCCGCGGCGCCGTCCGCAACGACCTCGTTCGCGGTCGGACGGGCGGGGCAGGCGATCACATTCACCCAGCCCGCGGACGCGCACGTCGGCGACACCGGCGTCGCGATGGCCGCGACGGCGACGTCCGGGCTCCCGGCCACGTTCACAGCTTCGACACCGGCCGTGTGTTCCGTCGACAGTGCCGGCGCCGTCGGCCTGCTCGCTGCGGGCACGTGCACGATCACCGCGGACCAGTCCGGTAGCGCGACCTTCGCGTCGGCGCCCGCGGTCACGCGCAGCTTCGCGGTCAATCTCCTGCCGCAGACGATCACGCTGTCTGCGCCCGCCACCGAGGACGTCTCCATCGGTTCGGTGACGATCATCGCGACGTCCGACGCCGGCCTGCCGGTCACCGTCACCGCGTCGCCGATCGGAGTCTGCGCGATGACAGCGGCGCGCTCGCTGCACCTGGCCGGCTCCGGCAGCTGCCAACTGCTCGCCACCGCTGCCGGCGACGCCACGCATGACGCGGCAGCACCGGTGCGGGCGACCGTCGCGGTCACCGCGCAGGCCGACGACAAGACGTACACGCTGCCGCCGCCGAGCCTCTCCGCCGGTGGCTCGGGCGCCACGACCGTCGATGTGCTGGCCGGCGACCCGTCCGGGCAGACGCTGGTCGGCGTCACGCAGCCGCACCACGGTCACGTCACCGTGGTCGGCCAGTTGGTCCGGATCACGATGCCGCCGGGCTACAAGGGCACCGACTCGTTCACGTACACGACGCAGGACGCCGACGGGGGGCTGCACACCGCGACGGTGACGATCATCGTGCCGAACAGCCCGCCGACCGTCCGGGTTGCGGACACGAGCACGGTTGCCGGCACCGGGCGCAGCCTCGTCGTCCACCTTGCGGACGCGAACCATGACCCGCTTCGCGTCGTGGTCGGGCCGCATCCGGGTGCGCGCGTCCGCGTGGCCGACGGGCAGTTGCGCGTCGTGCCGGCAGTGACCTACTCGGGCCGGCTGCGGATTCCGGTCACGGTGAGCGACGGCGACGGCGGCGTTGCGCACGCGACCGTTGCCGTTCTCGTCCGGCCGCGGGCAACGCCGGTCGCGACTCGTCGGCTCGTTCCGTCAGGCACCAGGATCGCCTGGCGTGGCGTGCCGACGACCGGGGCGCGCTACCTGGTGAGCGTGGACGGCCGCAGTGCGTGTGTCACCAGCGCGCTCGCCTGCGTCGTCACCACGCCGTTCGGGCCGGGCGCCCACGTGACGGTCACGGTGCTCGGCAGCGACCGCACCGCGTCCGGCGCCCGGCTCGCCCGGCCGAAGGGCGGCGCTGCCGTGCTCGCCGGCACCGTCTACTTCGCCACAGCGAGCGCAACCGTGTCGCCGCACGAGCGCTATCGGGTGCGCGCGCTCGCGCGGCAGCTGGCGCGGGACGGGTTCACGCACGTGCGCCTGGTCGGCTACACCGACAGCCGGGGCAATGTCGCGTACAACCTCGACCTCTCCGAACGCCGGGCCTTCGCCGTCGCCGCCGTGCTGCACCGCCGTGCCAGGGTGGCCGTCCACGACGGCTGGCGGGGCGAGTCGCGTCCGGCGGGCACGAACGCCACCGTGCACGGCCGCGCGCTCAACCGGCGGGTGGAGATCTGGGTCGGCCCCTGAGCGGGCCGGCCCCGGTACGACCGGGCGAATTTGGCCGGCACGGAACCCGGCCGGTACAGTGGGACGCTGTGCGTGGGGACCCCCACGCGCGCAGGCCATGCCCCGGGGTTCGCTGCAGTGCAGCACGGGACCGCGGGGGCGCCGCCCCGGATCGCCGCTTCAGCGCGGCGGGGACGCGGCGTGAAGACCGAGAAAGTGAAGCGATCCATGCCGCAGACCGGCACGTACACGCCCAAGCCCGGCGAGGTCGACCGCCGCTGGCACGTCATCGACGCCAGCGACATCGTCCTGGGCCGGCTGGCCAGCCAGGCCGCCACGCTGCTGCGGGGCAAGCACAAGCCGCAGTTCGCCAACCACATCGACGTCGGCGACTTCGTCGTCGTCGTCAACGCCGAGAAGGTCGCGGTCGCGGCTGCCAAGCGCGATGAGTACCGCTACCGCCACTCCGGCTACCCGGGCGGCCTGTCCAAGCGGACCGTCGGCGAGCTGCTCGACACCAAGCCCGAGCGCCTCATCGAGCTCGCGGTCAAGGGCATGCTGCCGAAGAACACCATCGGCCGGGCCCAGCTGAAGAAGCTCAAGGTCTACGCCGGCCCTGAGCACCCGCACGCCGCGCAGAAGCCCCAGCCGTTCGAGATCAAGCAGGTGTCCCAGTGACCAGCCCCGCCCCTACCGTCGGCCGCCGCAAGGAAGCCGTCGTCCGCGTCCGTCTCGTGCCCGGCACCGGCGAGTTCAAGCTCAACGGCCGCACCCTCGAGGCGTACTTCCCCAACAAGGTCCACCAGCAGCTCATCCGCGAGCCGTTCGTGACGCTGGAGAAGGACGGCCAGTTCGACGTCATCGCGACGCTGTCCGGTGGCGGTGTCACCGGCCAGGCCGGCGCGCTGCGGCTGGGCATCGCCCGCGCGCTGATCACGCTCGAGCCCGAGGACCGTCCGGCGCTGAAGAAGGCCGGCTTCCTCACCCGTGACCCGCGGGTCAAGGAGCGCAAGAAGTACGGCCTGAAGAAGGCCCGCAAGGCGCCCCAGTACTCCAAGCGCTAAGCCCTTGCGGCGGCTGTTCGGGACGGACGGCGTTCGCGGCCTCGCGAACGGCGACCTGACGCCCGAGCTGGCGATGGCCGTGGCCGGTGCTGCCGCGCGCGTTCTCGTAGCGCACGACGCGACGCACCGGCCGGTGGCCGTCGTCGGCCGTGACCCGCGAGCCTCCGGCGAGATGCTGGAGGCCGCGGTCGTCGCCGGGCTCACGTCCGCCGGCGCGGATGTGCTCCGCGTCGGCGTGCTCCCCACCCCGGCCGTCGCGTTCCTGACCGCGTCCTACGGCGCGGACCTCGGCGTCGTACTGTCCGCGTCGCACAACCCCATGCCCGACAACGGGATCAAGCTGTTCGCGCGCGGCGGGCACAAGCTCCCCGACGACATCGAGGCGGAGATCGAAACCGCTGTTGGTGTCGGCCCGTCGATCCGTCCGACCGGCGAGCTCGTCGGGCGCGTGCGCGACGCCGAGGACGCCGTCGAGCGATATCTCGAGCACCTGCTGGCCGCGGTCCCGCAGCGGCTGGACGGCGTCCACGTGGTCGTCGACTGCGCGCACGGTGCCGCCTCATTCGTAGCCCCGGAGCTGTACCGGCGCGCGGGCGCCCGGGTCACCGCCGTAGCCGCCGAGCCGGACGGGCTGAACATCAACGCCGGCGTCGGGTCCACGCACCTGGGCGTCCTGGTCGACGCGGTGCGCCGGCACGGCGCAGACCTCGGCATCGCGCACGACGGGGACGCCGACCGCTGCCTCGCCGTCGCCGGCACCGGCGAACTCGTCGACGGGGACCAGATCCTGGCGGTGTGCGCACTGTCGCTGCGCGAGGCCGGACAGCTGGCCGAGGACACCGTGGTCGCGACCGTGATGAGCAACCTCGGTTTCCATCACGCGATGCGCGACGCGGGCATCGCCGTGCTCACGACGGCCGTCGGCGACCGGTACGTGCTGGACGCGTTGCGTGCCAACGGCCTGAACCTCGGCGGCGAGCAGAGCGGGCACGTCGTCTTCACCGATGCAGCGACCACGGGCGACGGCCTGCTCACCGCGCTGCACGTGATGTCACGGATCGCGGTCACCGGCGAATCGCTGGCCGCGCTCGCGTCCGTCGTCCGGCGGTTGCCGCAGGTGTTGATCAACGTTCCGGTGAGCGACAAGGCCACCGTCGCGCAGGCGCCCGCCGTCGCCGCGGCGGTCGAGGCCGCACGGGCCGAACTCGGCGACAGCGGACGGATCCTGCTGCGCCCGTCGGGCACCGAACAGCTGGTGCGCGTCATGGTCGAAGCCGGCACGCAGGCGCACGCGGACGAGATCGCCGAGCGCGTAGCGAAAGTGGTCGCCGCCGTCTGATCACGTTTTCACTCGCTGTGACCGGTTTCCGGCCCGCGAACCGAGCGCGACGGGTGAAAACCTGATCAGGCGCGGGCGAAGTGGGCCACGCCGTCGACGATCGTGCGGGTGAGCCAGCCGCGCTCGACGAGCACGACCAGGTGCGCCATCGTCTCGTTCACGGCGAGCACCTGGTTGAACTCGTCCAGCTCGTCGTAGTGCCGGTTGCGCCGCGTCCAGCCGAGCCCGTTCGCGACCTCGAATCCGGTCGACGCGCCGCCGTCCACGGCCTCCGCAGTCTGCTGTAGCCGCTGCTCGTGGTGCTCGAGCAGCTCGTCCACCCGCGCATGCAGCGTCATCCCGGCCGGGCCGTGTGCCGGCAGCAGGGTCGCGTCCGGAAGCTGGCGCATCAGCTGCAGTGAGGCCATGTAGTCGCGCAGCGGTGACGGCGGGCGGGTCAGCTCGATGCCGATGGACGGCGTGATGTGCGGCAACACGTGATCGCCCGCGAACAGCACGTTCGCGTCCACGTCGTGGAAGACGACGTGCCCGCGGGTGTGGCCGGGAGTGGAGATCACCCGCAGCGTGCGCGAATTCAGCGGCAACTCGATCTGGTCGGCCAGCCAGCGGTCGGGGTACTCCCAGTCGGTGAGGTCCCGCTCGCCGTGCCAGTTCGCGATCATCTCCGACAGCTTGGTGGCGCCCGCCTCGGCCAGTCGGGCCACGTCGGGGTGGACGGTGACCGTGCGCATCGCGTCCAGGCAGAGCCGTTCGCCCTCGCCGAGGGAGACCCTGCCGCCGAACGCGCGGCGGATCGCGATCGCCTGCGTGTAGTGGTCGCGGTGCATGTGCGTGACGAGGAACTCGCGGATGGAGTCGAGGCCGAAACCGATCTCGCCCAGCGAGCGGGTCAGCAGCTCCTGCGCGTCCCCCATCGCCCAGCCGCCGTCGATGAGCACGACCTGCTCGCCGTCGGCGATCGCGTACACGTTCACGGCCTTGAGGTGATCGCCGGGCAGCGGCAGCGGGATCCGGTAGACGCCGGGCGCCTCCTCGTGGGCACCGGGCTGCTCCCAGGCGTGCCGGTCCTGCGCGCGATCGTCCATTCCTGGACCGTATGTGATCCGGACGCACGTGCCGGCACCGGGCTCGCCGGGTATCCATGTGACGTTGCTGCGATCGACTTGCCAGCACCGGCCGCAGCTTGCTTAGGTTAGGTGTACCTAAGCTTTCGTCCGGAAGGGCCTCTGGTGAGCCTGTCCACCACCTTGCTGCTCGGCTTCATCGCCGGCGTCACGATCGTCCTCGGCCTGCCGATCGGACGCCTGCAGCGCCCCGCTCCCGGCCTGCGCGTCTTCCTGAACGCGACGGCCGTCGGCGTGCTGCTGTTCCTGTTCTGGGACGTCAGCTCCGCGGCCTGGGAGCCGATCGACTCCGCGCTCTCGGCGGTGCACGACAACACCGGCGGGCTCGGCCCGGTGTTCGGCTACGGCGCGCTGTTCGCCGGCGGGCTGGGGGTGGGCCTGCTCGGGCTCGTCGGCTACGACCGGTACATGGCGCGGATCGCGCGCAACACCGGCCGCGGCGGCCCCGGCGCGATGGCGGCTACCGAGCGTCCCGCCCGCCGCGGCGGCGTCGCGTCGTGGTCGGCCGCACGCCGGCTGTCGCTGCTGATCGCCGTAGGTATCGGGCTGCACAACTTCGCCGAGGGGCTCGCGATCGGGCAGGCCGCAGCGAGCAGCGAGATCGCGCTGGCGACCGTCCTGGTGATCGGCTTCGCGCTGCACAACGCCACCGAGGGCTTCGGCATCGTCGCGCCGCTGGCCGCCGAGAGCGCGATGGAGGACGCCGCCGGCGCAGCACCCGCGCGGCCCAGCTGGGGCTTCCTGCTGTCGATGGCCGCGATCGGCGGTGGGCCGACGTTCATCGGCACCGCGGTCGGGCACAGCTTCACGTCCGAACCGGTGAGCGTGGTCTTCCTGACCCTCGCTGCCGGCTCGATCGTGTACGTGATCGCGCAGCTGCTCGGCGTGGCCGCACGGGCGCGCCGGGCCGACCTGGTCGCGTACGGCCTGCTGCTCGGCATCCTGGCCGGCTTCATCACCGACGCGATCGTGTCCGCCGGCGGCGCCTGACCCCGGTCCGCGCGACGGCGGCTCCCGTACCCTGTTGGCCATGTGCGGAATCGTCGGTTACGTCGGGTCCCGACCGGCGCTGGACGTGGTCGTCGAGGGGCTGCGGCGCCTCGAGTACCGCGGCTACGACTCCGCGGGCGTGGCCGTCATCGACGCCGGCGGGTCGCTGCAGACGGCGAAGAAGGCCGGCCGGATCGAGAACTTGGACAAGGAACTCGCGACGCGCCACATCGCCGGGTCGACCGGCATGGGCCACACCCGCTGGGCCACGCACGGCGCGCCGAACGACCGGAACGCCCACCCGCACACCGACGCGACCGGGCGGATCGCGGTCGTGCACAACGGGATCATCGAGAACTTCAGCGAGTTGCGCACCGAGCTCGAAGCGGCCGGTGTCGAGTTCGCCAGCGAGACCGACACCGAGACGGTCGCGCACCTGGTCGCCGCCGCGCTCGCGGCCGACCCGGAGCTGACGCTCACCGGCGCCGTCCAGGCCGTCTGCCGGCGGCTGGTCGGCTCGTTCACGCTGGTGCTGCTCGACGCGCAGCAGCCGGACGTCGTCGTTGCCGCCCGACGCAACTCGCCGCTCGTGGTCGGCATCGGTAGTCCGGGCAGCGGCGAGATGTTCCTGGGTAGCGACGTCGCCGCGTTCATCGAGTTCACGCACGACGCGGTCGAGCTCGGGCAGGACCAGGTCGTCGAGATCCGCCGCGACGGGTACGCGATCAGCTGCTTCGACGGATCGCCGGCCGAGGGCCGTCCGTTCCACGTCGACTGGGACCTCGCCGCCGCCGAGAAGGGCGGCTACGACTACTTCATGCTCAAGGAGATCCACGAGCAACCGGCCGCTGTCGCCGACACGCTGCGCGGCCACCTGGTCGACGGGCGCATCGTGTTGGACGAGCAGCGCCTGGACACCCAGGACCTGCGCGACATCGACAAGGTGTTCATCGTCGCGTGCGGCACCGCGTATCACTCCGGGCTGATCGGCAAGCAGGCCATCGAGCACTGGACGCGGGTGCCGGTCGAGGTGGAGATGGCCTCGGAGTTCCGCTACCGCGACCCGGTGCTGGATCGGCAGACGCTGGTCGTCGCGATCAGCCAGTCCGGCGAGACCGCGGACACGCTGGAGGCCGTCCGTTACGCGCGGGCGCAGGGCGCTCCGGTGCTCGCCATCTGCAACACCAACGGCGCGCAGATCCCGCGCGAGTCCGACGCCGTGCTCTACACGCACGCGGGACCGGAGATCGGCGTCGCCGCGACCAAGACGTTCCTCGCGCAGATCGCCGCGGTCGAGCTGGTGGGGCTCGCCCTCGCGCAGGCGCGCGGCACCAAGTACGGCGACGAGGTGCAGCGCGAGTACGCCGCGCTCGCGGCGATGCCGGACGAGATCGCCAAGGTGCTGGAGGTCCTGGAACCGGTGCGCGCGCTGGCCCGCGAGATCGCGTCCGCCAAGGCCGTCCTGTTCCTCGGCCGGCACGTGGGCTACCCGGTCGCATTGGAGGGCGCGCTGAAGCTCAAGGAGCTCGCGTACATGCACGCCGAGGGCTTCCCGGCCGGCGAGCTCAAGCACGGACCGATCGCGTTGATCGAGGACGGCCTGCCCGTGGTCGTCGTCATGCCGTCGCCGCGCGGACGTCCGGTGCTGCACCAGAAGATGGCCAGCAACATCGCCGAGGTCAAGGCCCGCGGCGCGCGCACGATCGTCGTCGCCGAGGCGGGCGACACGGTCGCGGCCGCGCACGCCGATCACCTGATCGAGGTGCCGGCAGTGGGGACGCTGGTGTCGCCGCTGGTCGCGACGATCCCGCTGCAGGTGCTCGCCGCGGAGATCGCCCAGGCCCGCGGTTACGACGTCGACAAGCCGCGCAACCTGGCCAAGTCCGTCACCGTCGAATAGCGCACGAATAGCCCGCGCGGGCGGGTCTTCTCGTCTAGGCTCGCGCGTGTGAGCGAACCCATCGCGCAGACCTACTCGGTTGACCTGCTCATCGTCGGCGCGGGACCCGTTGGCCTGTTCGGCGCCTACTACGCCGGCGTGCGGACGATGTCCACGGTCGTGCTGGACTCCCTCGAGGAGCCCGGCGGGCAGATCACCGCGATGTACCCGGAGAAGGCGATCTTCGACGTCGCCGGCTTCCCCGCGATCAAGGGACGCGACCTGGTCGAGCAGCTGGTCGCGCAGGCCGCGCCGCACCAGCCGACGTATCTGCTCGGGCATCAGGCCGTCGGACTCGAGCGCGATGGGCAGACCTTCGTGGCGACCACGTCCGCCGGCGCGCGGATCGAGTGCCGGGCGATCGTGATCACCGGTGGCATCGGCACGTTCAGCCCGCGCCCGCTGCCCACCGGTGGCGGTTATCTAGGCCGCGGGCTCGCGCACTTCGTCCCGGACCCGTCCACCTACGCCGACTGCGACATCGTGGTGGTCGGCGGTGGCGACTCGGCGCTGGACTGGGCGCTGATGCTCGAGCCGATCGGCCGGTCCGTCACGATCGTGCACCGGCGCGCGGAGTTCCGCGGCCACCCGCACTCGGTCGAGCTGCTCAAGGCGTCGTCGGTGGACATCGTCACCGACGCGCAGGTCGCGGACGTGCGCGGCGAGCCCAACATCACAGAGGTCGACATCGACGTGCAGGGCGAGATCCGCACGCTGCCGTGCGACCGGCTCGTCGCCGCGCTCGGGTTCACCGCGAACCTGGGACCGCTGATGGAGTGGGGCATCGACATCCGCAAGCGGCAGATCGTGGTCGACACGATGGGCCGGACGTCAGTACCGGGCATCTACGCGGCCGGCGACATCGTCGACTACGACGGCAAGGTCAAGCTGATCGCGACCGGGTTCGGCGAGGTGGCGACCGCGGTCAACAACGCGGCCGCGTACCTGAACCCGAAGGTGTCGGCGTTCCCCGGCCACCTGTCCGACTACGCGCCCGAGTCGGGTTCGCCGACGGCGGCGGCCGCGACGAGCTGATGATCGTCGGCGTGGGCATCGACGTGGTGCCGGTGGCGCGCTTCGCCGAGTCGCTGGATCGCACGCCGCCGCTCGCCGCCCGGTTGTTCACCGCCGCCGAGCTGGTCACCGACTCCGGTTCGCCGCGCTCGGCCGAGTCGCTGGCCGCGCGCTTCGCGGCGAAGGAGGCGGTGGCCAAGGCGCTCGGCGGTGGCGGCGGGATGCTCTGGACGGACGCGCAGATCAGCACCGACGACCTCGGGCGTCCCGTGCTGACCGTGACGGGAACCGTGGCCGAGCGAGCGGACCGGCTCGGCGTCACGCGCTGGCACGTGTCCCTGTCGCACGACGGTGGCATCGCGTCCGCGACCGTAATCGCCGAACGGTCCCCGTGATCAACAGCAGGTTGTGGCTACCAGGGCGACCAGACACGACTGTTGATCACGGAGAAGGAGGCTGACGATGCACGGGGCCTACACGGTCGACCAGGTCCGCGCGGCCGAGAACGCGGCGATGGCGCAGTTGCCCGCCGGCGCCCTGATGCAGCGTGCCGCGCACGCGCTGTCCGTGCACTGTGCGGACCTGCTGGATCGGGTGTACGGCGCGCGGGTCGCGGTGCTCGTCGGCAGAGGCAACAACGGCGGCGACGCCCTGTTCGCCGGCGCCCGGCTCGCGGCGCGTGGCGCGCGAGTCACCGCGCTGTTGCTCGATCCCGAACGCGCGCACGGCGACGGGCTGCTCGCGTTCGACCGTGCGGGCGGACGGTCCGTCGGGGCCGATCCGGCCGCGCTGCACGGTGCCGATCTCGTGCTCGACGGCATGCTCGGCATCGGCGGACGCGGCGGGCTGCGCGGCCGGGCCGTCGATCTCGCCGAGGCGGCCGCAGATCTGTTCACCGTCGCCGTCGACGTCCCGTCCGGCGTCGACTCCGACACCGGCAGCGCCGAGGACACCGCGGTGCGCGCCGACGTCACGGTCAGCTTCGGGGCGCTCAAGATCGGCACGGTGGTCGGCCGCGGGGCGCAGCTGTGCGGCGAGCTGCGCCTGGTCGATATCGGGCTCGCGCTGCCGTCGCCTGCCGCGCGCGTGCTGGAGGCGCCGGACGTCCGCGCGGTGTTGCCGCAGCCGGACGCGACGGACGACAAGTACACGCGTGGGGTGGTCGGTGTGGTCGCCGGTTCGCCGCAGTACTCGGGCGCGGGCGTCCTCAGCACCGGCTCGGCACTGCTCGGCGGCGCGGGCATGGTGCGCTATCTGGGTCTCGCGCCGGACGCGGTTCGCGCCCGCTACCCCGAGGTGGTGGTGCACGACGACGCGCGGCCGCACGAGGTGCGCGTGCAGGCGTGGGTGGTCGGGCCGGGGATGGGCACGGACGACGCGGCAATGGCCCTGCTCGCGGACGTCCTGCGCACCGACGTGCCGGTGATCGTCGACGCGGACGCGATCACGCTGGTGGCTCGCGCGCCGGGACTCGTCCGCGGGCGCACGGCGCCGACCGTGCTGACGCCGCACGATCGCGAGTTCGCCCGCCTCGCCGGCCAGCCCGGCGCGGACCGGCTGGGCGCCTGCCGCCGCGCCGCCGCCGACCTGGGCGCGACGGTGCTGCTCAAGGGCAACGCGACGATCATCGCCGCCGCGGATGGCACCGCGTACGTGAACCCGACCGGCACGCCGTGGTTGGGGACGGCCGGTAGCGGCGATGTCTTGAGCGGTCTGGTCGGCTCGCTGCTCGCGTCCGGCCTGCCCGCGCCGCTCGCCGCTGCGGCTGCCGCGTACCTGCACGGCGTCGCCGGCCAGCGCGCCGCCGCGGACGGACCCCCGACTGCGGTCGACGTGCTGAACTCGCTGCGGGGTTCGCTGCGCGAGCTCGCTGCCCTTTCCCGCGGCAACTCGCCCCTTCGACCGGCCTGAAGAACAGGCCGGATCGCGCGGGTCGAGCGGCGCGCTCGCTCGCGCCGCGCGCGGACTCTTCGCGCTGGGCGTACCTCCCGCTTGCGGGGGGAGCTCATCACGTGGTCCGCGCCCCGCGGAACGCGTGGCCATCGTGACGGCACTCATCGAACCCTTCCCGGTCCGCATCGACCTGGCCGAGCTCGCGGACCGGCAGAGGCCTCACCCCCAACTTTGCTCTGCACGCTCTCACCGGGCAGAGCAAAGGTCCGCCGTGCGGCGGTATGCCTCGGTCACTCTTGCTCTGCACGGTGTCACCGGGCATTTGCACGCTCTCACCGGGCAGAGCAAAGGTGCGCGCACACCCCTAGCCTGGTTCCTCGGCTCGTCCGCGGCAGCGAAGGAACTGCGCCGGCGATCCCGCCTCGGCCCCGCCGCGCCGGCGAAGGGAGTGCGCCGACGGTCCCGCCGCGTTCCGCGGAACGCGACGCTTTACCGAGGACGTACGCGCGGATGCGGCGCTCGGCCTCCGCTGCTTCGATCAAGGCATGCGCCGCCACTTCCGATTCTTCGCGATTGTCCTGTCCGCCTCCGCAGCTGTCCTCGCACTCACCGCCGGTGGCGCCGCGGCGGGCGCGGCGACCGCGGCGGGCGGCACGCTCCCCGTCCCGTACGGCTTCCTGCTCTCGGCCGTCGCCGCAGGCGCGAACCCGCTCGCCGATCCGCCCGGCGCGAACGACTGGTCCTGCAAGCCCTCGGCCGCGCACCCCGAACCGGTGATCCTGACGCACGGCCTGCTGGGCAACAAGGACACCAACTGGCAGACCTACGCTCCGCTGCTGCACAACACCGGCTACTGCGTCTTCGCCCTGACGTACGGCCAGACGAACCTGGCCCCGAGCCCGTTCGATCAGTACTTCGGCGGGCTGAACCGGATGGAGGACAGCGCCGTCCAGCTCAAGGCATTCGTCGCGAAGGTGTTGGCCGCGACGGGCGCGAGCAAGGTCGACATCGTCGGGCACTCCGAGGGCACCGTCATGCCGGACTACTACGCGAAGTTCCTCGGCGGCGCGCGGTACATCGACAAGTACGTCTCGCTCGCGCCGTTGTGGCACGGGACGAATCCGGCCGGCCTGGCCACGCTCGCCGGCCTCGGCAACCCGTTCGGCGTCACGCCCGCCCTGGCCACGGCGCTGCGGCCCCTGTGCGGATCGTGCACCGAGTTCCTCACCGGCTCGCCGTTCATGGCCAAGCTCCGCTCGGGCGGCACACCGGCCGTCCCGGGCATCGACTACACCAACATCGTCACCAAGTACGACGAGCTCGTGCAGCCGTACACCAGCGGCATCCAGAACGGCATGCACAACTTCACCGTCCAGGACTACTGCAAGACCGACTTCAGCGAGCACTTCGAGATCGCCGCCGATCCGGTCGCTGCCGCACTCGTGCTCAACGCGCTCGACCCGGCGCATCCACACACGGTGCCGTGCCGGCTGGTGCTGCCGTTCATCGGCGGCTGATCGCGGCCAAGGGCAATCCGCGCCGGGCCGCCACCGGCGTTTGACACACTGGACGGCGTGTTGCGCACCGAAGCCGTCGTCGACCTGGCCGCGATCCGGTCCAACGTCGCGACGCTGAAGGCGGCCACGCGCGCCGAGGTCATGGCGGTCGTCAAGGCCGACGGCTATGGGCACGGCCTGGCGCAATCGGTGGACGCGGCCCGCGCGGGTGGCGCGACCTGGTTCGGCACCGCGACGCTGGACGAGGCGATCGGCGTGCGCGCGACCGGCGCTAAAGAGCCGGTACTGGGCTGGCTCTGGACGCCCGCCGAGACCGCCACGCTGCGAACTGCGGTCGCGCAGGACATCGACGTGTCCGTGAGCAGCCTGTGGCAGCTGGACGCGGTGCGCGCAGCCGCCGTCGACCGAGGCAAATCCGCCCGCGTCCATCTCAAGATCGACACCGGGCTGTCGCGCAACGGCAGCTATGTCACCGACTGGCCGGATCTGGTGACGGCTACGGCCAAGGCGCAGGCGGCTGGCGAGCTCGCGGCGTTCGGCGTGTGGAGCCACTTCGCGTACGCCGACGCACCCGGCCATCCGACGATCGCCCGGCAGATCGAGGCGTTCCAGGATGCGCTCGCGGTCGCGGAGCGGGCGGGTGTGCGTCCGCAGGTGCGGCACCTGGCCAACTCGGCCGCGACGCTGACGCTGCCCGCCGCGCACTTCGACCTGGTCCGTCCGGGCATCGCGGTCTACGGACTGACGCCGGTTCCGGCCGAGAGCGACTTCGGGCTGACGCCGGCGATGACGTTGCGCGCCGAGCTGGCGTCGGTCAAGCGCGTCCGCGCCGGCGAGGGCGTTTCGTACGGCCACACCTACACGACCGAGCGCGAGACCACACTGGCCCTCGTCCCGCTCGGCTACGCCGACGGCGTGCCGCGGCACGCGTCGAACGTCGGACCGGTGTCGATCAACGGCAGCCGGTTCACGATCAGCGGCCGGGTCTGCATGGACCAGTTCGTGGTCGACGTCGGTGACCTGCCCGTGCAGGCGGGTGACACCGCGGTGCTGTTCGGTCCGGGACGCGGCGGCGAACCCACCGCGCAGGACTGGGCCGACGCGATCGACACGATCCACTACGAGATCGTCACGCGGGTGGGCACACGCGTGCCGCGCGTGTATGTCGGGGGAGCGCAGTGAGCGGGCCGCGTCATGGGCCGGGACGCCCGGCGGGGCCGCGGGTGCGGCTGGACGAAGGCACCCGCGAGGCGCTCATGACGGTGGACGTGGTGCTGCCGACCGCCACGGACACGTTCGAGTTCGGACGGCGGCTGGCGGGCGTGCTGCGAGCGGGCGACCTGCTGGTGCTGACCGGTCCGCTCGGTGCCGGCAAGACCGTGCTGGTCCAGGGCATCGGTGCGGGATTGAACGTCGAAGGTGCCGTCGTCTCGCCGACGTTCGTGATCGCCCGCGTGCACCCGGGGTCATTGCCGCTCGTGCACGTGGACGCGTACCGGCTCGGTTCGCTCGCCGAGGTGGACGACCTCGACCTGGACGTCGACGCGGCCGACGCCGTGACCGCCGTCGAGTGGGGCGCGGGCGTCGCCGAGCAACTGTCCGACGCGCGGCTGCAGATTCTGATCAGCCGCGCGGTCGACACCGAGGAGCGCACGGTCCGCCTCATCCCGCACGGCGGCGACTGGGCCGATCGCGTCACCCAACTAGGCTGACTTCCCGTGCTCGTCCTCGTCATCGACACCTCGTCCGCCGCGGTCATCGCCGCGCTCGCCGAGGTCGGTGACGACGCGGTCGAGCTCCGTGCGCAGCGTTCGACCGTGAACGCGAAGGCGCACGGCGAGCTGCTGGCGCCCTCGATCGCCGACTGCCTGGACGAGGCCGGTGTAGCGCCGCGCGACCTCGGCGCGATCGTCGCCGGGCTCGGGCCCGGACCGTTCACCGGGCTGCGTGTCGGCCTGGTCACCGCCGCCGCAATGGCCGACGCGCTGGGCGTGCCGAGCTACGGCGTCTGCTCGCTGGACGGAATCGCCGCCAGTGCGCAGGACGAGGGTGAGCTGATCGTCGCCACCGACGCGCGCCGCAAGGAGGTCTACTGGGCGCGCTATGACGCCGCCGGTGAGCGCGTTTCCGGACCGAATGTGAACCGCCCTGCGGACGTTCCGATCGACGGTGTCGCGGGTGTGGCCGGTGCAGGCGCTCGGTTGTATCGAGCGGAGTGGGGCATCAACCTGGTCGACGTCGACTATCCGAGCGCCGTGTCGCTGGTTGGTCTCGCGGCCGACCGCATCCGCCGTGGCGCGCCGTCCGAGCAGCTGGTGCCGCTGTACCTGCGCCGGCCGGACGCGGTGCCGCCGGGAGCCGCGAAGACCGTCACGCAATGACGACGCAGACGCAGCTGGTGCCGATGACCGTCCGGCACATCGCCGCGCTGCTGCCGTACGAGCAGGACATGTTCGGCACCGAGGCGTGGTCGGCCGACGGGTACCGCGCCGAACTCGCGGACACCGACCTCCGCTACTACGTCGCGGCCGAGGGCCCGGACGGTGAGCTGCTCGGCTGGGCGGGGGTCATGGTCGTCGCGGACTCGGCGGAGATCCTGACCGTCGGCGTGGTGCCGTCTGCGCGACGCCAGGGCCTGGCCGTCCGGATGCTGGCCGAGCTGCTGGACGAAGCCCGCAGGCGCGGCGCGCGCGAAGCGTTCCTCGAGGTGCGCGTCGACAACGAGCCGGCGATTTCCCTTTACGAGCGCGAGGGATTCGCGCGAATCGGCACGCGGCGCGGCTACTACGACCACGGCCGCGTCGACGCCACCGTCATGCGCCGCGCCCTACCCTGAGCCCGTGAGCGTTCTGATGTGGGAGGTGCGGGCGGCGGACGGCCGGCTCGACGAGCTGGTCGAGCACGTTCGCGCGCACGCCGACCAGGATGCACAGCTGTTCCGCGCCGACCGCGGCGACCCGCGCGTGGTGGTGATCGACCCGAGCGGGCGTGGCGTGCCGGACGTCCCGGCCGAGCTGATCGCCCGCCCACCCCACGTGTGGTGGTTTGACCCGGTTGCGAGATAGCTGACGTTGTGTTGCGCACCGGGCGGGCAGGCGTCAGGCTTCGCTCGTGGGGATCAGCGACGACACGGCAGCGAGCGACGTGGCGCGCCGACACGGCCCGGCCGACGCGGGCCGCGGCGCGATCCGCTACGCGCAGCGGGTGAGCGCGACCGTCCGTAACGCCGCCGAGTTCGTCCGGTACGGCGGGCTGCAGACCACCGACCAGCCGTCCCCGTTCGCCGTCGCCGCCGAGCAGCCGAACTACCGGCTGCGGCACTACTTCGCGGACGCGGTCCCGGCCGACGCCACGCCCGTTCTGCTCATCCCGCCGCTGATGATGGCGACCGAGGTCTGGGACGTCTCGCCGCACACGTCCGCGGTCGCGTCCCTGCACGCGGCGGGCATCGACGCCTGGGTGGTGGACTTCGGCGACCCGGGGCACGAGCCGCGCGGGTTGGAGCGCAACCTCACCGACCACGTGCTCGCCGTCAGCGACGCGGTCGACCGGGTGGGCGAGGCGACCGGCCGCGAGGTCGTGCTCGGCGGGTACTCGCAGGGCGGGATGTTCGCCTACCAGGCGGCCGCCTTCCGGCGCGGCAAGGGCATCGACTCGCTGGTCACGTTCGGCTCGCCGGTCGACACCACGGCACCGCTGCCGATCCCGCTCTCGCCGGACGTCACCGCGAAGCTGGCCGCGAGCCTGGTCGAGAGCGGCTTGCTGCGCCGCGTCGCGCTGCCACGCTGGGCCACCCGCACCGGCTTCAAGCTGCTGTCGCCGGCCAAGACCGTCCAGGGGCGCATCGAGTTCCTCCGTGCGCTGCACGATCGTGACTCGCTGTTGTCCCGCGAGAGCCAGCGCCGCTTCCTGGACGGCGAGGGCTTCACCGCCTACTCCGGCCCCGCGATCGCCGAGCTGCTCGAGCAGTTCGTCACGCACAACCGCATGCTCGAAGGCGGCTTCGTCATCGACGACCGGCTGGTGACGCTGGCCGACATCGCGATGCCGATCCTGACCGTCGTCGGCAGCACCGACACCATCGGCCACCCGGATTCGGTGCGCGCGATCCGCCGGGCGGCCCCGCGCTCGGACGTGTACGAGCTGACGCAGCCCACCGGCCACTTCGGGCTCGTGGTCGGTTCGCGCGCCAGCACGGTCACCTGGCCGGCCGTCGCGGACTGGGTCGCCTGGCGCCGGGGCGAGGCCGACCTGCCGCAGACGATCGTCCCGGCCGAGATCGTCGAGCCGCGCCCGCTGCGTCCGGCCGCCGGCGCCGCCGCGATCGCGCAGGCGACCGAACTCGGCATCGGCGCGACCCGCATCGTGTTCGGCACGGCCCGGCAGGTGGCGCGCGCCGCGAAGAGCATCGTGTCCGAAGCGCCGTCCGCGCTGCCGCGGCTGGCCCGCATCGAACAGCTCGATCCCACCACGCGAATCTCGCTCGGCCTGCTGCTGGACGAGCAGGCGCGCAAGACCCCGGACGAGATCTGCTTCCTGTTCGGCGACCGCGCGTATCGCCAGCACGACGTGAAGCACCGCGTCGACAGCGTGGTGAAGGCGCTGGTGAGCGCGGGCATCCATCACGGCGACAGCGTGGGCGTGCTGATGAGTTCCCGCCCCAGTGCGTTCAGCGTGATCGCGGCGCTGAGCCGGCTCGGCGCGACCGCGGTGCTGCTGCGTCCGGACGGCGATCTCGCGCGCGAGGTGCGCCTCGGCTCCGTCGACCGGATCGTGTCCGACCCCGAGCACCTGGACCGGATCGGGTCCGTCGAGGGCGTGACGTGGTTCGTGCTCGGCGGCGGCGACCCGGCCACGCGAGCCCGCGAGCTGCACCCGGACGCGCTCGACCTGGAACGCGTCGACCCGGACGAGGTCGAGCTGCCCGGCTGGTTCCACGCCAACCCGCACCGCGCCAGCGACGTCGCGTTCGTGCTGTTCACCGGCGAGGGCACGCACACCAAGGCGGTCTCGATCACCAACCGGCGCTGGGCGATGTCCGCGCTCGGCACCGCGTCGGCCGCGGCACTGCACCCCGGCGACACCGTCTACAGCGTCACCCCGATCCACCACTCGTCCGCGCTCTTGATGAGCGTCGGCGGTGCGGTCGCCGGCGGCGCTCGGTTCGCGATGGCGTCGGCCGACGATCCGGAGACGTTCTGGGCCGAGGTTCGCCGCTACGGCGCCACGCACGTCTCGTACACCTGGACGTCGCTGCACGACGTGACGCTCGCGCCGCCGAACCCGAACGAGCGGCACCACCCGATCCGGATGTTCATGGGCTCGGGCATGCCGCGCAACCTGTGGCGGCGCGTCCGTGAGCGGTTCCCGACCGCGCGCGTGCTGGAGTTCTACGCCTCGGCCGAGGGCGAGGTGATCCTCGCGAACCTGACCGGTCACAAGCCCGGTTCGATGGGGCGCCCGCTGCCGGGCACCGCCGAGGTCAAGGTGGCCGCGTTCGACCTGGCCGCGCGCGAGTTGGTTCTGGACGCGGACGGTCTCGGGCACGAGGCCGCGGTGGACGAGGTGGGGCTGCTGCTCGCGCGCGTGAACCCGACCGACGCTGCGACCGGGACGGAACTGCGCGGCATGTTCGAGCCCGGCGACGCCTGGCGCTCGACGGGGGACCTGTTCCTGCGCGACGAGGACGGCGAGCTGTGGCTGGCCGGTTCCGTCGCGGACATCGTGGACGGTCCGCAGCGCCCGCTGCTGCCGGCGGGCACGCGGTTCTGCCTCGGCACGATCCCGGCCGTCGACCTGGTCGTCGCGTACGGCGTGCGCGATCCCGACGCCGATGGCGCGCAGTGCCTGGTCGGTGCGGTCACGCTCTGCCCCGGCGCCGAGCTCACGGCGGCCGAGCTGGACACCGCGTTCGAACGGCTGCCCCGCTCGCTGCGCCCCGCGTACGTGCAGGTGGTGCCGTCCATCCCGGTGACGACCTGGCACCGTCCGCAGTGGCGCACCCTGCAGGCCCGGGGCGTGCCGAAGCCGACCCGCACCCGCCGGGTGTTCCGGCTGGACGCGGACCGCGCCCACTACCAACAGCTCTAGCTGATCTGATCTGCAACAGCTCCCGACATCCCCCATGATCAACAGCAGATATTGGTCGGCAGGGCAGCCAGAACCTGCTGTTGATCAGCGGAGAAATTGCTGCAACAGATCCGTGCTGCGCGCTGTCTACTTGGCGTGGGGGTGCTGATGCAGGACACCGACGCGTTCACGTCGTTCGTCCGGGAAAACACGTCTGCCCTGCTGGGCACGGCGTATCTGCTGACCGGCGACGCGATCGCCGCGGAGGAGCTCGTGCAACGGACGCTTGTGCACCTGTACCCGAAGTGGGACAAGGTGGTGGCCGCCGAGGTGCCGCTGGCCTATGTGCGCCGGTCGGTGGCCAACGCCTTCATCAACGAGAAGCGCAGCGCGGCCAGTCGTGAGTTCGTCGTCGACGTGATCCCCGACGCCGGCGTGCCGGACGTCGCAGCGGGACGGATCGCGGACCGCGACGAGATCTGGACCCTGCTACGCCGACTGCCGGAGCGACAGCGCGCCGCGCTCGTGCTGCGCTACTTCCACGACCTGCCGGACGCCGAGATCGCCGACGCGCTGCACTGCCGCGCCGGGACCGTCCGCAGCCTGATCAGCCGCGGGCTGTCGGCGATGCGCGAGCAGGCCGAACGCGCGGACACGGCCGCCTCGGGGGGATGGTCATGAGCGAGTTCGAGAAGCGGTTGCGGGCGAGCTTGCGCCGCCACGCGGCCGAGGCGCCGGACGGTGACCGGCTGGTCGAGCGGATCCTGCGCGAGACCAGTGCCCGCCCTGCGCCGTCCCGGTCGCGCCGCCGCCGCGAATGGCGCACCTGGACGCTTCCGCTGGCCACGGCCGGTGCTGTGGCCGCGATCGCTGCCGCGCTGGTCGGCGTGACCCAGGTGCACCACTCGGCGTCGTCACCACCCGCCGTCCAGCCGCACAGCTTCGCCGAGCTGACCCACGTGCCGACCGGCGCGCCGCAGGACACCAGGGCGGTGCCGACCACGGCCAGCTCCCAGCCGACCGTTCCCCCGAACCTGACCAACGTGCACGTGCTGGACGCGACGTTCGTCGGCCCGAACGACGGCTGGCTGCTCGCGAACGCGAAGTGCCTAGACGGCAAGCCGGGGCAGTGCACTGCGATGCTGCGGACGACTGACGGCGGCGCGACCTGGACGAGCATGAAACCGCCGCCTGCGAACGTCCCCGCGGCGAACATCTTCGACGCGCAGAACTGCGCGGATTCCTGTGTGAACCACATCCGCTTCGCCACCTCGCGGACCGGTTACGCGTACGGCCCGTCGACCTTCTACGTGACCACCAACGGCGGAGCGAGCTGGACGAAGCAGCCCGGCGGCGCCGTCGCGCTGGAAACGCTGGCCGGCAACGTCATCCGCGTGACGACCACCCAACCTGGCTGCGGACCCCCCGGCTGTACGTACACCGTCGAAACGTCCGACATCGGCGCGTCCACCTGGACACCGCGCACGCTCCCTGGTGCGTACGACGGCGGAATGACGGTCGGCGCGGATCTCGTTCGGGCCGACCAGGACGCGTACATCTTGGTCAGAGCGAACACCGCGGGCGGCGCAGGCAGTGCAAGGTCGACGCTGTTCCGCTCCTCCGACGACGGCGCGAGCTGGCACAACGCCGGCGAGCCTTGTCCGCAACTGCCCGGGTATGGCGAGGTGGACAGCAGGTCGGTCGCCGCCGGCCACGGGCAGGTCGGTGTCACGTGCGTGACACGGCAGGCGCCGCAACATGCGTTCGCGGCGGTGTCGACGGACGGCGGCGGGCACTTCGCGGCGCGCGGCAAGCTCGTCGCGTCGAGCACCGACCTGCTCGTGGGTGACCCGACCACCGTCATGCTCAGCGCGCCGGCGAGCGGCGCCGGGACGATCTTCCGCAGCACGGACGGTGGCGAGCAGTGGATCCAGGTGCCGGGCGTCCGCGGGCCGATCAGCTGGCTGGGCTTCGAGTCGACGACGGTCGGGCGGATCATCGGCGACAACGGGCGCACGATCTGGACGACCAACGACGCCGGGGCGCACTGGACCCCCTTCACCTTCGGATGAATACCCCCGCAGCCACACCCGGGTGTGGCCGCACGGGTATTCATCCCGCAGCGGTCGGGCTGATCGCTGCCGCGGCCGTGGTGCTGGCCGGCTGCAGCAGCACGTCGGCCGGCACCGCGCCGTCAACCCACGCCGCGCCGTCAACCCACGCCGCGCCGGCAACCCACGCCGCGCCGGCAACCCACAGCGCGGCCGCGACCCACACCGGGCCGACCGCGGTCAGCGCTCCGCCGGCATCGACCGGCTTCCGCGCGCTGGACCTGTCCTTCGTCGGGGACGCGGACGGCTGGGCGCTGGGTACCGCGCAGTGCGCGTCCCGTCCGCGCCACCGCTGCGCGGCGATGCGGCGGACCACCGACGGCGGTGAGCATTGGACGAGCGCGCCACCGCCCGCCGCCAACGTCCCCGGGGCGAGCGACTGCGCCACCGCCTGCATCGAGCACATCCGCTTCGCCACGCGCCACATCGGCTATGCGTTCGGGCCGGGCGCCTTCTTCACGACCTCCGACGGCGGCGAGCACTGGACGAAGCAGCCCGGCGGTGCAGAGGCCCTGGAGTCCCTGGACGGCAACGTGATCCGGGCCCGTCCCGTCGTCAACGGATGCACGCTCGGCTGCGAGTACTCCATCGAGACCGCTCCGATCGGATCGCGGCAGTGGCGACCGCGGGAGCAGATCTGGTCCTACCAGCTCGTCCTGGCCCGCGGCGGCAGCGACGGCTACGTGCTCGCGTTGCCGCACTTCTCCGGAAACGGCCCGTCCACGCTGTACCGATCATCAGACGACGGCACGTTCTGGCGGGTGACACCCCACCCGTGTCGCGACGTCGGCGGGTACCGGGGCGTGGCGATCGCGGCCGCTCCGGACGGTCGGGTGAGCGTCCTGTGCACGGGGCCGGGCGAGCGCGACAGCTTCATCGCGGTGTCCACCGACGACGGGGCTCAACTGCATGCGGCGGCCCGCGCGTTGCCTTTCCGCATTGCGATGTTCCCGGCCGTGCTGGCCGGCGATCCGCACGGTTTGCTGCTCGCCGCGTGGGACGACAATCCCGGGGGTGGGCGCGGCGCGTATCTGAGCACGGACAGCGGGCGGACCTGGGCGCCGGTTGCGGCAAGCAAAGGCGCGGTGACCTGGGTCGGCGTGGAGTCGAGGACCGTCGGCAGGATCATCGGCGACAACGGCCGCACGATCTGGACCACCAACGACGCCGGGGCGCTCTGGACCCCCTTCACCTTCAGTTGACCCGGCCGCCTTTCCCCACGGTGTGACCAGATTTAGGGCCTGAAAATGGTCACACCGTGGGGAAAGCGAGCCGAGGGAACCGGGGCGGCCGGGGTCACGTTGAACAGTTGGCACTCGCAGGACTAGAGTGCCAACCAGCAGTACCAATCAGGAGCACGCTGACCCCCGCGACGGCAGCCGGGCTCCGTCCAAAGCCGTATGAACCCGAGAAGGGGAGATCCACCGTGACCGCCACCAAGGTCAGCATCAAGCCGCTCGAGGACCGCATCGTCGTGCAGGCGAACGAGGCCGAGACCACGACCGCCTCGGGCATCGTCATCCCGGACACCGCCAAGGAGAAGCCGCAGGAGGGCACCGTGCTCGCCGTCGGCCCCGGCCGTGTCGACGACAACGGCAACCGCGTCCCGCTCGACGTGAGCGTCGGCGACGTCGTCCTGTACAGCAAGTACGGCGGCACCGAGGTCAAGTACGCCGGCGAGGAGTACCTGGTCCTCTCGGCGCGCGACGTCCTCGCGATCATCGAGAAGTAAGCCGTAACGACGGCGCCCCGGCCGCGCGCGCCACGCGTGCGGCCGGGGCGTTCGCCGTTGTGCCGCAATTTGCAGGAAGGAAACCCATGGCGAAGACCCTCAGCTTCGATGAGGAAGCCCGCCGCGCGCTCGAACGCGGCGTGGACAAGCTGGCCAACACGGTCAAGGTGACGCTCGGCCCGAAGGGCCGCAACGTTGTGCTGGCCAAGAGCTTCGGCGCTCCGGTGATCACCAACGACGGCGTGACCATCGCGCGCGACGTCGAGCTGGACGACCCGTACGAGAACCTCGGCGCCCAGCTGGCCAAGTCCGTCGCGACCAAGACGAACGACGTCGCCGGCGACGGCACCACCACCGCGACCGTGCTCGCGCAGGCACTGGTCAACGCGGGCCTGAAGAACGTCGCGGCCGGGGCTAACCCGGGCGCGCTCAAGCGCGGCATCGACAAGGCCGTCGAGGCCGTCAGCGCCGCGCTCGACAAGGCAGCCACGCCCGTGGAGGGCGAGCAGTCGGTCGCGCACGTGGCGACCATCTCGGCGCAGGACGAGACGATCGGCGCGCTGATCGGCGAGGCGTTCACGAAGGTCGGCAAGGACGGTGTCATCACCGTCGAGGAGAGCCAGACGCTCACCACCGAGCTCGAGTTCACCGAGGGCATGCAGTTCGACAAGGGCTACATCAGCCCGTACTTCGTCACCGACGCCGAGGCGCTGGAGGCGGTGTTCGACGACCCGTACCTGCTGATCACCACGCAGAAGATCTCGTCGATCGCCGACCTGCTCCCGCTGCTGGAGAAGGTGATCGAGGCCGGCAAGCCGCTGGTCATCGTCGCCGAGGACGTCGAGGGCGAGGCGCTGTCGACGCTGGTCGTGAACTCGATCCGCAAGACGTTCCAGGCGGTCGCGGTCAAGGCGCCGTTCTTCGGCGACCGCCGCAAGGCGTTCCTGCAGGACCTCGCGATCGTCACCGGTGCGCAGGTCATCGCGCCCGAGGTCGGCCTCAAGCTCGACCAGGTCGGGCTGGACGTGCTGGGCAAGGCCGGCCGCGTGACCGTCACCAAGGACACCACGACGATCACGCATGGCGCGGCGGCGCAGGAGGAGATCGACGCCCGCATCGCGCAGATCCGCCGCGAGATCGACGAGACCGACTCCGACTGGGACCGCGAGAAGCTGCAGGAGCGGCTGGCCAAGCTGTCCGGCGGCGTCGGCGTGATCAAGGTCGGCGCGGCCACCGAGGTGGAGCTCAAGGAGCGCAAGCACCGCATCGAGGACGCGATCGCCGCGACCCGTGCCGCGGTCGAGGAGGGCATCATCGCCGGCGGCGGTTCCGCGCTCGTCCACGCCACGAGCGCGCTGGACGGCGATCTCGGCCTGGACGGCGACGAGGCCACCGGCGTACGGATCGTGCGCACCGGGCTGGACGAGCCGCTGCGCTGGATCGCGAACAACGCCGGCGAGGAGGGCTACGTCGTGGTGGCCAAGGTCCGCGACCTGCCGCCCAACCACGGCCTGAACGCCGCCACCGGCGAGTACGGCGACCTGCTGGCCGCCGGCGTCGTCGACCCGGTCAAGGTGACCAAGGCCGCGCTGGCCAACGCCGCCTCGGTCGCGTCGGTCGTGCTCTCGACGCAGAGCGCGGTCGTCGAGAAGCCGGCCGAGGAGGAGCACTCGCACGACGGCCACGGCCATTCGCACGGCCACTCGCACAGCCACGGCCCAGGGTTCTAGGAACAAAAAGGAAGCGGCCCCGGCAGCCTTGGCTGCCGGGGCCGCTTTCGTTCCCCTGCGGCGTTCATCGGTCCCCCCTCCGGACCGATGAGCGCCGCGAGATTCAGGCGGACTGGCGGGCGAGCAGTGCCTCGCGCTCCTCGACGGACAGCCCGCCCCAGACGCCGTAGGGCTCGCGCGCCGCGAGCGCCCACCGCAGGCAGTTCTCGACGACCGGGCACTGGGCGCAGACCTGCTTGGCGCGCTGCTCGCGGCGTACGCGGGACGGTCCGCGCTCGTTCTCCGGGTGATAGAAGTTCGAGGTGTCGATGCCGCGGCACGCCGCGCGCATCTGCCAGTCCCAGTCACCCTGCCGCGGTACCGGAAGCCGCCGTACCGTGTTCGCCTTGTCCGCGCTCATTTCGCGTGTCCCCTCTGGCAATCCCGGCTCGTCCTGCGCCCAGGACGAGTGCGTTTGCATGTCCAAAGATCGGGGCGGGAAAAGGTAACGCGCGGTTGCGGATATCGCGCTCCTGTACTCTGCTGCGGGGCATCCACGGGGCTCCGCGGGGGACAGAGACAGGCCACGAGCTGGAGGAATTGGGGCGGTATGGCGGGACGTGTCCGAATCACCGCGATTATGTGGGAACGCGTGAACCTGTCCCTCACGGTGTCGGCCGACTTCGCGCCGGAGCGCAAGGTCGAGTTCTCCATCGTCGACGGTGAGCGCGAGTTCGGCGTCCACACCGAACTGGTCGCGCCCGGCGAGTACCTGCTGAAGATCAACGTCACCAACTTCGTCGACCGCAAGCAGGTCCCGAACGGCACCTGGCGGTTCGTCCCGAGCGTCGACGGCGTGCCCGGCGCGGCCGCCGACTTCGACCTGGACGACATCGAGAAGCTGGACGAGTGGTCCCGGGCCTACCTCTACGACGGCAACAAGTCCAGCTACGTGGTGGCGTTCGGCATCTCGGACGAGGAGCACCCCGTCCTGCTCATGCGCACGTACGCGCTCGCCCGCGCGGGCGGCGGTGGCGCGGCCGCTGCCCCGGTCGGCCTCAAGACGCGGCTGCGGCGCAAGGCCCTGACCGGCAAGCGGCGGACGGCAATCATCAACAACTGGTACCGGATTTGCCGCCGGCTGTTCCCGCCGCCGGGCAACCGCATCCTGTTCGCCTCCGAGATGCGCAGCGGTCTGGAGGGCAATCTGCTGCGCATCCGCGACCGCATGGTCGAGCGCGGGCTGGACTCCAAGTACACGTTCGCGTACTCGTTCCGCGTGCCGAACCAGTCGCCGGATCACGTCACCTGGAAAGGCACGCTGCAGCTGATCAAGCTGTTCGCGTCCTCGGACATCGTGCTCGTGGACGACTACGTGAGCCTGCTGGAACCGCTCGAGCTCGCGCCCGAGACCAAGATCATCCAGGTGTGGCACGCGGGCAGCGGCTTCAAGAGCATCGGCTACAGCCGGTTCGGCAACTACGGCTCGCCGAAGCTGAC
>DASTXN010000055.1:0-10141 GCA_035765515.1 Jatrophihabitantaceae bacterium
CCGGCTGCTCGCTCCGGCGCTGCTGGAGAGCGCGCCGAAGCCGACGACGGTCAGCAGAACGGCGAGCAGGACCGCGACGGTGCGCGGTGCATGGCCTGGTACCGGGCGCGGCGCAGTGTGCCGCGTCGTGTTGGTCATAAAGATGCCTCGGAGAATCGCGGTAGCCGCACGTTTCCCCGGAAACGGCACGGCGCGTGGACTTCCCCCGCCGGCGCAGACTATTAAAAATAGTCATATCGGACAAGTCGCCCCCGACCTGTCCACTCATTAGATCGGCGCGAACTGCCCGAACCTGAGCGCTACTCCAACTCCGCCAGCCGGTCGCGGCACTGGGCGGAGACCTCGTCGATCTCGCGCAGCGTGCGGCGCAGATCTGCCTCACGGGCGCGCAGATCCGCGCCGATCTCGGCCAGCCGGTCCAGCAACGTCTGCAGTTGGCGGCGCTCGGAGCTGTCGGCCCCGTCGTACATGTCCACGATCTCGCGGCACTCGCCGAGCGTCATGCCGAAGCGCCGGCCACGGATGATCAGGCGCAGTCGGGCCCGGTCGCGCGCTCGGTAACGGCGGTTGGTGCCGTGCCGTTCGGGGGCGATCAGGCCCTCGGCCTCGTAGAAACGCAGCGTCCGGGTGGTCACGCCGAGCTCGTCGGCAAGCTCGCGGACCGTCCAGGTCCGTTCGTTTCCGGGCGGCCCGTCCCGCGCTTCCGTCGCCGTGCCCACCGCGTTATGATTGCCTGACGTTGACGTTAACGTCAAGCGGCTGCACGCCGAGAAGGAGCGCCCCGCATGTCCTTCGAGTTGTCCCCCGAGCACGAGGCCTTCCGCGCAGTCGTCCGCGACTTCGCCGAGCGGGAGGTCGCGCCGCACGTGGCCGGCTGGGACCGCGAGCATCACTTCCCGGTCGAGGTGGTGCACGCGATGGGCGAGCTCGGCCTGTTCGGTCTGGTGGTGCCCGAGGAGTACGGCGGCAGCGGAGGTGACTTCACCTCGCTCTGTGTGGCGATCGAGGAGCTCGGCCGGGTCGACCAGTCGATCGGCATCACCCTCGAGGCGGGCGTCGGCCTGGGCATCAACCCGATCCTGAGCTACGGCACCGAGGAGCAGAAGCAGTGCTGGCTGCCGGACCTGGTCAGTGGCCGGCGCCTGGCCGCGTTCGGCCTCACCGAACCGGAGGCCGGCTCGGACGCCGGCGCCACCAAGACGCGCGCGGTCCGAGACGGGGGAGAGTGGGTGATCAACGGCGCGAAGTCGTTCATCACCAACTCCGGCACCTCGATCACGTCCATCGTCACCGTCACCGCGAAGACAGGCGACCGTGAGATCTCGACGATCATGATCCCGAGCGGCACGCCGGGATTCGTCGTCGAACCGGCCTACAACAAGCTCGGCTGGCACATCTCCGATACGCACGGCCTCGCGTTCGACGACTGCCGGGTGCCGGTCGAGAACCTGCTGGGCACGCGTGGCAAGGGCTTCGCGCAGTTCCTCGCCGTCCTGGACGACGGGCGCATCGCCATCGCGGCACTCGCCGTCGGACTGGCGCAGGCATGCCTGGACCACTCGGTGCGGTACGCGTCCGAGCGGCACACGTTCGGGGCGCCGATCGCGTCGCGCCAGGCGGTCGCGTTCTCGCTATCGGACCTGGCCGTCTCCGTGGAGGCGGCGCGCATGCTCACCTACAAGGCCGCCGCGCTCAAGGACGCCGGTCGGCCCGCGGCCGAGATCAAGCAGGCGGCGGCGATCGCGAAGCTGTACTCGACCGAGGCCGCCGTCACCGCCACGCGCACCGCGACGCAGGTCTTCGGTGGAAACGGGTTCATGGAGGAGTTTCCGGTGGCGCGCTTCTACCGCGACGCCAAGATCCTGGAGATCGGCGAGGGGACGTCCGAGGTGCAGCGCATGGTGATCGCCCGCGGCCTCGGGTTGCCGGTCTCATGAGCGGACGGAGTGAGCTCATCAATAGGCACAGCGCGCTTGGAGCGTCGCGCCGGCCCGAGGGACGAGGGCCGGCGTGAGCGATGAACAGATCCGGGCCGCGCGCACGTCGACGCTCACGCCACCGGAGAAGGCCGCCGCGAAGCTGGCCGCGCAGGGCAAGCTCTACGTGCGCGACCGCATCGCGCTCCTGCTCGACGAGGACACGTTCGTCGAGGACGGCCAGCTCGCCAACGCGCTGGCCCCGGGGCTGCCGGCCGACGGCGTGGTCACCGGCCAGGGCCTGGTGGACGGGCGGCCCGTGCTGGTCGTGGCGAACGACCCGACCGTCAAGGCCGGCTCCTGGGGTGCGCGCACCGTCGAGAAGATCATCCGGGTCACCGAGCGCGCCCTCACCGAGGAACTGCCGATCTTCTGGCTGATCGACTCGGCCGGCGCGCGCATCACCGACCAGGTCGCGCTGTTCCCCGGACGCCGCGGCGCCGGGCGCATCTTCCACAACCAGGTGGCGCTGTCCGGCAAGGTGCCGCAGATCTGTTGCCTGTTCGGCCCGTCCGCCGCGGGCGGCGCCTACATCCCGGCGTTCTGCGACATCGTGATCATGGTCGAGGGCAACGCCTCGATGTACCTGGGATCGCCGCGCATGGCCGAGATGGTCGTCGGCGAGAAGGTCACCCTGGAGCAGATGGGCGGCGCGCGCATGCACGCCTCGGTCTCCGGCTGCGGCGACAACCTCGCCGCCGACGACGCGGACGCGATCGAGCAGGCCAAGCTGTTCTTCTCGTACCTGCCGACGTGCTGGCGCGAACCGGCCCCGGACGCCGAGCCGGAGCCGCCTGCGGTCGTCCTCGCGGACGACGTGGTGCCGGCCGCGGAGTCCGTCCCGTTCGACATGCACGACGTGATCGAGGGGCTGGTCGACGCGGACTCGTTCTTCGAGGTCAAGCCGCTGTTCGCCGGCGAGCTGATCACCGGCCTGGCCCGCATCGACGGCCAGCCGGTCGGTGTCGTCGCGAACAACTCGGCCGTGCGCGGCGGAGTGCTGTTCGTCGACTCCGCGGACAAGGCCGCCCGGTTCATCTGGCTCTGCGACGCGTTCAACGTCCCGTTGCTGTACCTCGCGGACGTCCCCGGCTTCATGATCGGCAGCGAGGTCGAGCGGCAGGGCATCATCCGGCACGGCGCGAAGATGATCACCGCTGTGTCCGAGGCGACGGTCCCGCAGGTGTCGGTGATGGTGCGCAAGGCCTACGGCGCCGGCCTGTACGCGATGGACGGCCCGGGGTTCATGCCGGACGCGTGCATCGCGCTGCCGACGGCCAAGATCGCGGTGATGGGCCCGGAGGCGGCCGTCAACGCCGTCTACGCGAACAAGATCGCGGAAATCGACGACCCCGACGAGCGGGCCGAGTTCATCTCCGCGCGCCGCGCCGAGTACGAGCAGGACGTCGACCTGCTGCGCCTCGCATCCGACCTGGTGCTCGACGTGATCATCGAGCCGAGCGAACTGCGCGCAGAACTCGTCCGCCGCTACGCCGTGCTGGTCGGCAAGTCCCGCGAGCGCGCGGCCAAGCACCACGGCGTCCCCCCGGTCTGAACGCGAGGCGGAGGGGTGAGATGACCGACATCGAGGTGCGCGGCGGCGCCACCGACGAGGAGCTCGCAGCGGTGCTGGCCGCGCTCGTCAGTGGCGGACGGCGCCCCGAGACGGGCCACGAGGACGACGGTTATGCGCGCTGGCGGCGGGGACGCCGGCAGGCGCTGTCCGGCCGGTTCCTGGCAAGAAGGTAACAACGTGCTAACGGTCCGGACTTGCTGGCCGATACTGGGCGCGACCCCCGCACGAATCGCCGCAAGTTCCGGGAAGTTCCGCACATGATCGAAGTTCGTGGCCTGACCAAGCGGTTCCGTGGGCGGGCGGCCGTCGAGGACCTCACCTTCAGCGTCCAGCCCGGCACCGTCACCGGATTCCTCGGCCCGAACGGCAGCGGCAAGACCACGACCGCGCGGATGATTCTCGGCCTCACCCAGCCGGACGCCGGCACCGCCACCATCGGCGGCCACTGCTACCGCGACCTGCCGCACCCGCTGCGCGAGATCGGGGCACTGATCAATCCCGGCGCCGTGAACCCGGCCCGCTCCGCGCTGGATCACCTGCGCTGGCTGGCCGCGGCCAACCGGATCCCGGCCGCGCGCGCCGAGACCGTACTGGCCCAGGTCGGGCTTGATGCCGTGGCGGACCGCCGGGTCGGCGCGTTCTCGCTCGGTATGCGCCAGCGGCTCGGTATCGCGGCGGCACTGATCGGCGACCCGGCCGTGTTGCTGCTGGACGAGCCCATCAACGGCCTGGATCCCGAGGGCATCCGCTGGATCCGGACCTTTATGCAGTCGCTTGCGGCCGAGGGGCGCACCGTTCTGGTCTCCAGCCACCTGATGAGCGAGATGGCGCTCACCGCCAGCGAGCTGATCGTCATCGGTCGCGGCAGGCTGGTCGCCGCCGAGAGCGTGGCGAGCTTCACCGCGCGCGTCGACAGCTCGGTTCGCGTGCGCACCCCGCAGCTGGACGTCCTTGCCGCGGCGCTGACAACCGAGGGCGCGACGGTCTGGCGCGAGAACGACACGCTGGACGTCGTCGGCCTGCCGATCGAGCAGATCGGCGCGGTCGCCGCAAACATCGGTGCGGTGCTGTACGAGCTCTCGCCGCAGCAGGCCTCCTTGGAGGACGCGTTCATGCACCTCACCTCGGCCGAGTGCGAGTACGTCGTCGAACAGGTGCCGGCCACCGAGGTCACCGGTCTCGAGGAAGTCACCGGCCTCGAGGAACTTGCCGCATGAGCTCGATCGCGATGGAGTGGACGAAGCTGCTCCCGCTGCACAAGACCTCGCGCACGGTCGCGAGTGCCGTGGCCCTGGCGGTCGCCGTGAGCGGGCTGCTGTCGCTGGCGATGGCCGCGAACGCAGGACAGATGACGCACGATGCCCGTGCCCGGTTCGACTCGATCGGCATCGCGCTGCAGGGTGTCAACGCCGCCGTGCTCGTGGTCGGCGTGTTCGGCGTGCTGTGCGTGACCCGCGAGTACTCCACCGGAATGATCACGACCACGTTCCTGGCCCAGCCGTCGCGGCTGCGCGTGCTGGCGGCCAAGCTCGGCACGCACGCCGCGGTAGCGGGTGTTGCCGCCGCGCTGACCTGTGCTGCGTCGTACGCGATCGGCCAGGCCGTGCTCGGTACCGGTGGCCTGTCGGTCGGCTGGGGTGCGCACCGGGTCGGGGCCGCGCTCGCCGGCGGGGCGATCTATCTCGTTCTCTCGTGCGCGTGGGGCGTCGGCATCGGTGCGCTCACCCGGTCCTCGTCCAGCGGGATCACCTGGTTGGCCTCGCTGCTGGTCGTCGCGCCGGTGATCGTGCAGATCCTTCCGGACAGCGTCCTGCACGTGGTCGGCCCGTGGCTGCCGTCCCAGATCGGGATGAGCGCGACGGCCGGGCATGCGATCCCGAACTCGTTCAGCCCGTGGACGGGACTGGCGGTGCTGGCCGGGTACGTCGTGCTGACCCTCGCCGCAGGGGCTTGGCGGATGGTGCGCACCGATCCGTGACCGCATGCCCGCGAGATGCGCGGGCGATGCGACGATTGGCGGCGTGACGGAGACGGCAGCCCGTGCCGCGCGGCGGCTCGAGGCGCGGGTGGCCGCGCTGAGCATCGCCCCGTCGCAGGTCCCGTTCGTGCTGCGGACCGTTGTCGGCCTTGCCGTCATCGGGGTCGGCGCGAACGTCGTCGGCGCCGTGGTCGTGGCGCTGCTGACCCTCGCGCTGAACGCGAACGCGACCGATCACCAGCTGTTCGTGCTGCTCATCGGCACGATCTGTTCGGTCGCCGCGTCCGTCGTCGCCGGATCGCTCGCGGCGATCGTCCTGCAGCACCGCACGCTGCGCTGGGTGCTGCGCGGCCGGGTGCCGAACGCGACCGACGCCCGCCGTGCCATCCGCCTGCCGCTGGACATGGCCCTCATCGCCGCCGTGATCTGGCTGCTCGACGACCTGGTCATCAGCGTGCTGGCCGCCGTGTCGGGAGCGGACGCGTCGCTGGTGACCGGCATCGCCAGCGGGATCGTCGTCGCCGGGCTGTGCTCGTCCGGTGTCACCTACCTGCTGGTGGCTCGGGTCGGCCAGCCGGTCAGCCGGATCGCCCTCAGTGCGCACCCGCCCGGACGCGTGCCGATGGTGTCCGTGCGCGCGCGGCTGATGCTGGTGTGGGTGCTCACGACGGCCGTGCCGGTGCTCGGCATCCTGCTGATCCTCTTCGCGCCGCACGGCCGGACGCACATCCGCGGCGCCAGCATCGTCACGGCCTTCATCGCGATCTTCGTCGGTGCGGTATCGACGGCACTGGCCGCGCGCTCGATCGGCACCCCGTTGCGGAACCTGGTCGGCGTGCTCCAACGCGTCGGCGAAGGCGATCTCGACACCGAGGTCGCGATCGAGGACCCCGGCGAGATCGGACTGTTGCAGGCCGGCGTCAACGACATGCTCGCCGGGTTGCGCGAACGCGAGCGCATCCAGGACCTGTTCGGCCGGCACGTCGGGCCGGCGGTGGCCGCCGAAGCGTTGCGCAGCGGGGTCACGCTCTCCGGCGAGGCGCGTGAGGTGGTCGCGTTGTTCGTCGACATCACCGGGTCGACTGCGTTGACGCGCACCACCGAGCCGGTCGAGTTCGTCGCCATGTTGAACCGGTTCTTCCAGATCGTCGTCGACGCGGTGGAGCGCAACGGCGGGCTGGTGAACAAGTTCGAGGGGGACGCGGCGCTGTGCGTCTTCGGTGCCCCGGTCGAGCTGGCGGACGCGGCCGATTGCGCGCTGCGGGCGGCGCGCGAGATCCGCGACGCGGTGCGTGTCGCCGACGAGGTGCAGGTAGGTATCGGCATCGCGGCGGGCCCTGCGGTCGCCGGGCAGATCGGTTCGTCCAGCCGGCTGGAGTACACCGTGATCGGGGACGCGGTGAACGAGGCGGCGCGATTGACCGACCTCGCCAAAGGCGTGCCCGGCGGGGTGCTCGCGTCGTCGGCGGTGCTGGAGCGGTGCGGCCCCGCCGAGCGTGGGCACTGGCGAGACGCGGGAGAGGTCGTGCTGCGGGGCCGCTCGGAACCGACCTCGATCTGGACCGCGTGAAGGAACCCGGTCAGCCGGTCGGGTAGCCGAGGTCCGCGAGTGTGTAGCCGAGCTCGATGAGCATCTCGCGCAGCACCGGCAGCGACAGGCCGACCACGTTGTGGTGATCGCCCTCGATCGCGTCGATGAACCAGCCGCCCAGCCCGTCGATCGTGAACGCGCCGGCCACGCGATTGGGCTCACCGGTACTGCAGTACAGCTCGATCTCGGCATCGGAGACGTCCGCGAAGCGCACCGTCGTCGGCACCGCGCGACCGGCGCTGCGACCGGTCGCGCGGTCGACCAGGCAATGGCCCGTCCAGAGCGTGCCGGTGCGTCCGCGCATCGCCTGCCAGCGTCCGGCCGCGGCCTCGGCGTCGCCCGGCTTGCCCATCGCGACACCGTCCAGGTCGAGCATCGAGTCGCAGCCGAGCACCAGGGCCGCACCGTCGAGTTGGACCGCGACCGCGCCGGCCTTCGCCTCGGCCAGCCGCTGCACCACCGTGCCGGTCGCCGAGTCGTCGATCCCCTGTGCCTGCGCAGCGATCGCGTCCTCGTCCACGCCGCTGACGATCACCTCGGGACGCACGCCCGCGTCGCGCAGGGTGCGCAGCCGCCCCGGCGACTGCGACGCGAGGACGAACCGCACTTAGAGGCCCAGCGACTTGCTGACCACGCTCTTCATGATCTCGGTCGAACCGCCGTAGATGCGGGTCACGCGCGCGTCGGCGTAGCGGCGGCAGACCGGGTACTCGGTCATGAAGCCGTAGCCGCCGTGCAGCTGCAGGCACTTGTCGATCACGCGGCCCTGCATCTCGGTCGTCCACCACTTGGCCTTGGACGCGTCCGCGGTCGACAGTTCGCCCTCGTTGAGCCGGTCGACGCAGCGGTCGACCCAGGCCTGCGCGACGTCGACCTCGGTAGCCAGTTCGGCCAGCACGAACTTGGTGTTCTGGAACGAGCTGATGCTGGTGCCGAACGCCTTGCGGTCCTTGACGTACTGGATGGTCTCCTCGACCGCGCCGCGCGCCTCGGCGACTGCGGAGATCGCGATGGACGTCCGCTCCTGCGGCAGCTTCTGGGTCAGCTGCGCGAAGCCGGAGCCCTCCTCGCCGAGCAGGTTCTCGACCGGGACGCGGACGTCGGTGAACGACAGCTCCGCGGTGTCCTGGCTGTGCAGGCCGAGCTTGTCCAGGTTGCGCCCGCGCTCGAAGCCGGCCATGCCGCGCTCGAGGATCAGCAGCGACAGGCCGCGGTGCCGGTCCTCACCGGTGCGCACGACGGTGATCACCAGATCGGCGTTGATGCCGTTGGTGATGAACGTCTTGGAGCCGTTGACGATGTAGTGGTCGCCGTCGCGCCTGGCGGAGGTGCGGATTCCCGACAGGTCGGAACCGGCACCGGGTTCCGTCATCCCGACCGCCGTGATGAGCTCGCCGCTGGCGATGCCGGGCAGCCAGCGCTTCTTCTGCTCGTCGTTGCAGTACGTCAGGAAGTACGGCAGGCAGGTGTCGTTGTGCAGCGTCATGCCAAGCGCGGACCCGGTGACCCCGGCCAGCGCCGCCTGCTCGTTGAGCGCCTGGTTGAAGCGGAAGTCGCTGGTGCCCCCGCCGCCGAACTCCTCGGGGATCTGCATCCCGAGGAAACCGCTGCGCCCGGCCGCCGTGAAGACCTCGCGGGGCGTGATCCCGGCTCGCTCCCAGTCCAGGTAGTTCGGGACGATCTCCTTGTCCACGAACGAGCGGAAGGCCTCGGCGAAGGCGAGGTGGTCGGCGTCGAAGTGCTTGCGGTCCATGCGTCCTCCGGGGCGTGTCGTCGCAGCCCATTTTTACGGCATAAGGAAGCCGGAGCGAGGATCGGGGGTTCCCGCGCTCCGGCTTCCCACCCCATCATGCTCGACGGAGCGAAGGGTGCCAACTCGAAGTGAGATTTGGCATGAACCTGCGGTATGCCAGGGTTTGCTCAGCGGGCGTGTCAGGGCCCGATCACCGCGGCCGATAGCCTGCACCTCATGCCTCCGGTACGCCTGGATCACGACGGCCCGCTCGCGATCATCACGCTCGACAACCCGCCGCTGAACCTGTTCGACGCGGCCACCGTCGACGCGCTGTACGACGCGGTGCGGGCGGTGCCGGGCTCCGGCGCGCGGGGAGTGCTGGTGCGGGCCGAGGGACGCGCGGTGTCGGCCGGCGTCGACGTCAACACCTTCGCGCCGCTGACACCGCAGACGGGTACGCAGCTGTGGCGCGACTGGTTCGAGATGATCCACGCGCTGGAGGACCTGAAGCTGCCGACCGTCTTCGCTGCGCACGGGCTGTGCCTGACCGCGGCGTTCGAGGTCGCGCTCGCCTGTGACCTGCTCCTCGCCGCCGAGTCGGCGAAGTTCGGCCTGGTCGAGATCGTGGTCGGCCTCACCCCGTCCATGGGCGGGCCGCAGCGGCTGGCCGAGCGCGCCGGGCCGGCACGCGCGCGCGAACTCGTCTACACCGGCGATCTGTACGACGCGGCGACGCTGGAGCGGTGGAACGTGGTCAACCGGGTGTTGCCCGACGCCGGGTTCGCCGGCGCCGCGCGCGAGTTCGCAATGCGGCTGGCGAACGGCCCGACGCGGGCGCATGCCGCGACGAAGGCGATCGTTCGCGAGCAGATCGAGGTCGGGACGGGCGGTGCCGACGAGATCACGCCCGAGGTCAGCGGCGCGCTGTTCGGTACTGAGGACCTGACGAACGCGGTCGCGTCCTTCCTGCGGGACGGACCGGGCAAGGCCACTTACTCCGGCCGCTGACCGGACCGGCCGGGCCGGCCGGTCGTCAGCGCTCCGATGCTGCGGCCGAGGACGCACCGGCGAGGCAGCCGCTGCCCTTCTCGCGCAGGATTGCCCGCTGGGTCGGCCGCGCCTGTTGGTAGCGCTCGATGCCCGCGGGCGTGATCGTCGCGAAGACCGAGCGGCGGTCCTCGGTACACATCGTCCGCTCGACGAGTCCGTCCCGCTCCAGACGGGCGACCAGCCGCGACAGGGCGCTCTGCGTCAGGTGCACGTTCTCGCCCAGGTCGTGCATGCG
>DASTXN010000056.1:0-29070 GCA_035765515.1 Jatrophihabitantaceae bacterium
CGGCGCCGCCGTGATCTACCCGAAGGACTCAGCGCAGATCGTCGCGATGGGTGACATCTACCCCGGCGCGACGGTCCTGGAGGCCGGTGCCGGCTCAGGTTCGCTGACGTGTGCCCTGCTGCGGGCGGTCGGGCCCACCGGGCGGGTGATCTCGTACGAGGTGCGCGAGGACCACGCCGAGGTCGCGGTGCGCAACGTCGTGGCGTTCTTCGGCGAGCGTCCGCCCAACTGGACGTTGCACATCGGCGACGCCACCGGGCACCCCGCCGACCGGCAGGTGGATCGAATCATCCTGGACATGCTCAGCCCGTGGGACGTGCTGCCGGTGATGGCCGACGCGTTGCAGCCGGGGGGCGTGCTCATCGGCTATGTCGCCACGACCACGCAGCTGTCGCGACTGGTCGAGGCGTTGCGCGAGCACAAGGGGTTCACCGAGCCCTATGCCTGGGAGACGTTCATGCGCGGCTGGCACGTCGTGGGGCTGGCCGTTCGCCCCGAGCACCGCATGATCGGGCACACCGCGTTCCTGGTCAGCGCGCGCCGGCTGGCCCCTGGCGTGACCGCACCGCCGCGCCAGCGCCGTCCGGCCAAGGCCGCGGCCGAGCCGGAGCAGCCGCCGCGGGATTCGGACGTCCCGTTCCGCCCGAACCTGCCCTGACGGGCGCGCGGTCAGCGCTCAGGCATCGGGGCCCGCGACCGCGACGCCGTCGGAGGCACGCACCACGTGGATGCATGTGCCGGGGCACTCCTTGGCGGAGTTGAGCACGTCCTGCAACAGCTTGGGCGGCACGTCCGCCTGCGCGCCGGGTTCGGTCAGCAGGTCGTTGCCGGAGTTCTTGACGTAGGCGAGCCCGTCGATGTCGAACTCGAACACCTCGGGCGCGTACTGGACGCACAACCCGTCACCGGTGCACTCGTCCTGGTCGATCCACACCCGCAACGGCTCGGTCACGATCTCGCCCACCCCTTCATGAATCCGCGTGTTTGCCGATCTCACCGTCGAGGGTAGTTCCCGGCTTGCACCGCACGTCATGTGTAGGGTGAGTTTTCGCGAACACTCCGCGACCTATGGAGGTGGCCGCATGGCTTCCGAGCCTCGCGAACCGCATACTAACGACGACGCGGACGTCCGGCGCCGGACCGCCTTCCTGGAGCAGGAGATCGACCTGCTCCGGGCGAAGGTGGCCGAGTCGCCCCGCCACATGCGCATGCTCGAGGATCGGCTCGCCGAGGCGCAGTCGCGGGTCGCGGCCCTGAGCGATCGCAACGACCGGCTCGCCGAGACGCTGCGCGAGGCGCGCGATCAGATGGTCGCCCTCAAGGAGGAGATCGACCGGCTGGCCCAGCCGCCGTCCGGCTACGGCGTGTTCCTCGACGCGTTCGAGGACGGAACGGTGAACATCTTCACGTCCGGCCGCAAGCTGCGCGTCGCGGTGTCGCCCGAGGTCCCGGTCGAGAACCTGCAGCACGGCCAGGAGGTCATGCTCAACGAGGCGATGAACGTCGTCGCCGCGCTCGGCTTCGAGCGGGCCGGCGAGATCGTGATGCTCAAGGAGATCCTCGAGGGCGGCGACCGCGCGCTGGTCATCGGGCACACCGACGAGGAGCGTGTCGTCTACTTGGCCGACCTGCTGCGCGACAAGCCGCTGCGTGTGGGCGACTCGCTGCTGCTGGAGACCAGGTCGTCCTACGCGTACGAGCGGATCCCCAAGAGCGAGGTCGAGGAGCTGATCCTCGAAGAGGTGCCGGACATCGATTACACCGACATCGGTGGGCTCAGCCGGCAGATCGAGGCGATCCGCGACGCGGTGGAGCTGCCGTTCCTGCACGCGGACGTGTTCCGGGAGCACCAGCTGCGGCCGCCGAAGGGCATCCTGCTGTACGGCCCGCCCGGCTGCGGCAAGACGCTGATCGCGAAGGCGGTCGCGAACTCGCTGGCCAAGCAGGTGCAGAAGGTGCGCGGCGGCGGTGAGCGCGCGACGTCCTACTTCCTGAACATCAAGGGCCCGGAACTGCTGAACAAGTACGTCGGCGAGACCGAGCGGCACATCCGGCTGGTGTTCCAACGTGCGCGCGAGAAGGCGTCCGAGGGCACGCCGGTGATCGTGTTCTTCGACGAGATGGACTCGATCTTCCGCACCCGCGGCTCGGGCGTGAGCTCGGACGTCGAGAACACGATCGTGCCGCAGCTGCTCAGCGAGATCGACGGCGTCGAGGGCCTGCAGAACGTCATCGTGATCGGCGCGTCCAACCGCGAGGACATGATCGACCCGGCCATCCTGCGCCCCGGCCGGCTCGACGTGAAGATCAAGATCGAGCGCCCGGACGCAGAGGCGGCGCGCGACATCTTCAGCAAGTACATCCTGCCCGGCCTGCCGATCCACGCGGACGACCTGGCCGAGCACGGCGGCGACGCGGACGCGACCGTGGCCGCGATGATCCAGCACACCGTCGAGCGGATGTACTCCGAGTCCGAGGAGAACCGCTTCCTGGAGGTCACCTACGCCAACGGCGACAAGGAGACGCTCTACTTCAAGGACTTCAACTCCGGCGCGATGATCCAGAACATCGTCGACCGCGGCAAGAAAATGGCGATCAAGGACCTGCTGACGACCGGCCAGCGCGGTCTGCGCATGCAGCACCTGCTCGCCGCGTGCGTCGACGAGTTCCGCGAGAACGAGGACCTGCCGAACACCACGAACCCGGACGACTGGGCCCGGATCTCGGGCAAGAAGGGTGAGCGGATCGTCTACATCCGCACGCTGGTCTCCGGCAAGGGCAGCGACGCGGGCCGCTCGATCGACACCGTCGGCAACACCGGCCAGTACCTGTAGGCAGGACGGTGCGGGTCACCCGGATCATCCCGAACCTGAAGGTCCGGGACACTGCGGCTGCCAACCAGTTCTACGCCGACGTGCTCGGATTGGACGTAGCCGGCGACTTCGGCTGGGTTGGCTTCCTCACGGCGCCGGACCGCCCCGGCGTCGAGTTGCACACCGTCACCGCCGACGCGACCGCGCCGGTCGACTCTGTGATCAGCGTCGGCGTCGATGACGTGGACGCCGCGTACGAACGGGTTCGCGCTTCCGGGGCCGAGATCCTGCACCCGCTGCAGGACGAGGAGTGGGGCGTGCGCCGCTTCTTCTTCCGGGATCCGGACGGCAACGTGGTCAACGTCGTGGGCCATCTGCGCCCCTGACACACTGGCGCGGTGAATGTCTGGCAGGGATTGCTCGTCTTCGTCGCGGGCATCTGGGCCGGCACGATCAACACTGTTGTCGGCTCGGGAACCCTGATCACCTTCCCGGTGCTGATCGGAGTGGGCATCCCGCCGGTGACCGCGAACGTGTCCAACTCGGTCGGCCTGTTCCCGGGCTCGCTCGTCGGGGCGTGGGGGTACCGCCGCGAGCTGTCCGGCCAGCGCCGGCGAATCTTCCGCATGGGCGCGGCATCCGGGATCGGCGCGATCGTCGGTGCGGTGCTGCTGCTGGTGCTGCCGCCGGACGCGTTCGACGCGATTGTGCCGGTGCTGATCATTCTGGCCCTGCTGCTGGTCATCTTCGGCAAGCGGCTGACGGCCTGGTTGGCGCACACCAAGCACCGGCCGACGACCGAGGTCACGCCGCTGCTGTGGGGGCTGACCCTGTTCACGGGTATCTACGGCGGCTACTTCGGCGCGGCGCAGGGTGTGCTGCTGATGGGCATCTTCGGCGTGCTGCTCGCCGAGTCCATCCAGCGCCAGAATGCGTTGAAGAACCTGCTTGCCGGGCTGGTCAACCTGGTCGCCGCGATCGTCTTCGTGATCACCGCCCACATCGATTGGGCCGCGGCCGGGCTGATCGCGCTCGGCTCCATCCTGGGTGGCGTGCTCGGCGCGCGGATCGGCCGGCGCCTGTCTCCGCCGGTGCTGCGCGCCGTGATCGTGGTGGTCGGCGTCGTGGCCGTCGTCAAGCTGCTGGCCTGACCGCTAGGCTCGCCGGAACCTGTCTCGAGGAGGAGTTCCGTGATCGTCGGCATCGTCATCGGCGTCATCGTCGTGCTGATCGTCCTGTGGCTGATCCTCGGCTACAACGCACTGGTGCGCGCGCGCAACGCGTTCAAGAACGCGTTCGCCCAGATCGACGTCCAGCTGCAGCGCCGCTTCGACCTGATCCCGAACCTGGTCGAGACCGCCAAGGCATACATGGCACACGAACGCGAGACGCTCGAGGGCGTGACGGCCGCCCGCTCGGCCGCGATGGCCGGACTGTCCGCCGCGCAGGCCAAACCGGGCGACCCGGATGCGATGAAGCAGCTCGGCCAGTCCCAGGCCGGCCTGGCCGGTGCGCTCGGACGGTTCAACGTCGTTGCCGAGCAGTACCCGGACCTGAAGGCCAGCCAGAACATGATGCAGCTCTCCGAGGAGCTCACCTCGACGGAGAACAAGGTGGCCTTCTCGCGCCAGGCGTACAACGACGCGGTGATGAGCTACAACAACAAGCGCGAGTCGTTCCCGACCAGCATGCTCGCCGGCGTGTTCCACTTCGAGCCCGCCGCGCAGTGGGAGATCGCGCCCGACCACCCGGAGACGCGCGAGGCGCCCAAGGTCCAGTTCTAGCCAGGGCGATCCGTGGACTTCTTCGAGCAGCAACGGCACCGGCGCGGGACGTCCGTCAAGCTGGTCGTGCTGTTCGTCGTCTCCGTTGTGGCGATGGTCGCGGTGATCGACGCGATCGTCGCCGCAGCGCTGCACAACCAACCGACGAGCACGCTCACCGGATGGCTGATCACCGCCACCGCTCTCACCGTGCTGATCATCGGTGGCGGCATGCTGACGAAGACGATCGCATTGCGCGCCGGGGGATCGGCCGTCGCCACCTCGGTAGGCGCCGTCCCCGTCGACCCGACCACAACCGATCCTGTGCTGCGGCGCTATGTCAACGTCGTCGAGGAGATGTCGATCGCCTCCGGTGTGCCGATGCCCCGGCTGTTCGTGCTCGAGCAGGAGCCGGGCATCAACGCCTTTGCCGCCGGCTACACGCCCGCCGACGCCGCAATCACCGCAACCGGCGGCGCGCTGCACACGCTGAACCGCGACGAGCTGCAAGGCGTGATCGGCCACGAGTTCAGCCACATCCTCAACGGCGACATGCGGCTGAACATCCGGCTGATCGGCCTGCTCAACGGCATCCTGCTGCTCGGCCTGATCGGCCTGCGAATCCTGGCCTTCGGCGGTGGTGGACGGAACCGGCGCGACAACAGCGGCAACGTGATCCTGCTGGTCGCGTTGGCGATGATGGTGCTCGGCTTCGTCGGGCAGTTCTTCGCCAGCATCATCAAGGCGGCCGTGAGCCGCCAACGCGAGTGGCTGGCGGACGCGTCGTCCGTCCAGTTCACCCGGCAGACCGCGGGGCTGGAGGGCGCCTTCAAGAAGATCGCCGGACTGCCCACCGGATCGAAGCTGCAGGACGCGCACGGCGCCAGCCAGGTGAGCCACATGCTGTTCGGTGAGGGCGGCTCGTCGTTCGGCCAGCTGTTCGCCACCCACCCGCCGCTGTTCGCGCGGATCAAGGCGCTCGACCCGTCCTTCGACCCGAGCCAGGTCCAGCAGCTGGCTCAGCAGTGGCAGGCGCAGCCGCCGAACGGTCTTGCCGAGGACGCGTCCCGTGGGCTGGTAGAGCCTGCGGCGGGCGCGGCAGCGCCCCGTCGGGTCACGCCCGCCGCGGTCACTGCGCGTGTCGCGACGATCAGCGCCGAGGACCTGGCGCGCGGCGCCGAGCTGAGCGCGCAGCTACCGGCCGACGCGCGTGCCCTCGCCGGCCAGCCCAGCACGGCGGTCGGGCTGGTTCTCGCCCTGCTGCTGCACGACGAGCCGGACCTGCGCGGCAAGCAACTGGCGGTCATCGCTGCTCGGCTCGGCGCGCACCAGGCACGCACGGCCGAGACGCTCACCGCGCAGCTCACCGGGCTGGCGCCGCAGCTGCGGTTGCCGCTGCTGGATCTGGCGGCACCGGTGGTCACGGCACGGCCACCGTCCGAGCTGCGCGCGCTGCTCGACACGCTGTCCGAACTCGCGCTCGCGGACGGTCGCGTCTCGCTCTTCGAGTACTGCCTGACCCGGCTCGTCGCCGCGTACGTCCACGACGCGCTCGACCCGTCCGGGCGGTCCAAGCCCGGCGGCGGTCACCTGGCCCGCTCGGCCGACCCGGTGGTGACGGTGCTGACCGCACTCGCTGCGGCGGGCAACGACGATCCGGCAGCGGCCGAGCGGGCCTTCCGGGCCGGCGTATCCGTCGCGTTGCCCGGCGCCACGGTGGCGTATCAACCGTCCGCGGATCTCTGGGCGCGGCTGGATGCCGCGTGGCCGGCCCTCGACACACTCGCCGCCGCCGGCAAGGCACAGCTGGTGGAGGCGATGGTGACCGCGGTGCGCGACGACGGTGTGCTGACCCTGCACGAGGCAGAACTGCTGCGCACCGGCTGCCGGCTGGTGCACTGCCCGCTGCCGCCGTTCGTCGCCTGAGCGGGGCTCACTCCTCGGTCGCGGCGCCGCCGGTGCGCACGCCGAGGACGCCGTCGAGTTCGCTCAGCTCGGCTACCAGGCGGTTCACGTCGCCGTGTCCGGTCAGCACCATCGTCACCTCCACCGCGGTCGGGCGCGCGGCGTCGGGCAGGTCTCGGTCGCGCCGGTCGTCGCGTTCCAGCTCGGCGTCGGTGTCGCCGCTGGCGGCGCGCACCGTGGTCAGGTCGGACACGGCGAACCCGCTCTGGGTGGCCCGGTTGACGATCTCGCGCAGCACGCCGCGATTGTCCAGGTAACTGATCCGCAGGCCCACCGCGCCGGCATGCAGCCGCGAGACCAGGCGCGACAGCGGTCGCAACCCGTACAGCACGACGAAGTAGAGCGCGGTGGTCACGGCGGCCAGGACGGCAAGTCCGCCACCGGCCGCGGCGCCCACGGCGGCGGTCACCCACACGCTCGCCGCAGTGGTCAGTCCCCGGACCGCGTCGCGCCGGACGAAGATCAACCCGCCGCCGATGAACCCCACGCCGGTGACGATCTGCGCCGCGACACGCGACGGGTCCAACTGGACGTGATCGCTGAGGACGTCGGTGAAGCCGTACTTGCTGACGAGGACGAACAGCGCCGAGCCGAGACCCACGAGCGTGTACGTGCGCATGCCGGCGGCCTTGTGCTGCACCTCGCGCTCGGTACCGATCAGCAGCGAGAGCACGAACGCGATCGCCAGGTCCGCGAGCTGCTCCCAGCCCTGGCCGATCGGCTCGCCGAACGCGATGGTCACCACCTCATCCAACCTAATGCCCCCGGCAGCCGTAGCCTGGAATCGTGACCGTGAGACGTGTGATGGGGACCGAGGTCGAGTACGGCGTGAGCCTGCCCGGTCATCCGAGCGCGAACGCGATGCTGCTGTCGGCGCAGGTCGTGAACGCGTACGCGACCTCGCTGCCGGCCGGGCGCACCCGGCGCGCGAGCTGGGACTTCGAGGAGGAGTCGCCGCTGCGCGACGCACGCGGCTTCGACCTCGGCGGAAGCGGCACCGTGGCCCAGGAGTTCATCGACGCCGAAGAGGACACCGGGATGGCGAACGTCATCCTGCCCAACGGCGCGCGGCTCTACGTCGACCACGCGCACCCGGAGTACTCCAGCCCTGAGGTCACCAACCCGCTGGATGCCGTCCGCTGGGACAAGGCCGGCGAGCTGGTGATGCTGGAGGCGGTGCGCCGCGTCGCGACCATGCCCGGCGTGGAAGCACCGATCAACCTGTACAAGAACAACACCGACAACAAGGGCGCGTCGTACGGCGCGCACGAGAACTACCTGTGCCGGCGCGAGACGCCCTTCACGTCACTGGTTCGCCATCTCGTCCCGTTCTTCACCACGCGACAGGTCATGTGCGGTGCCGGACGGGTGGGTCGCGGGCAGGACGGACGCACTCCCGGTTTCCAGATCTCGCAGCGCGCCGACTTCTTCGAGGTCGAGGTCGGGCTGGAGACCACGCTCAAGCGCCCGATCGTGAACACGCGCGACGAGCCGCACGCCGATGCCGACCGCTACCGCCGGCTGCACGTGATCATCGGTGACGCGAACCTCGCGGAGATCTCGACGTATCTGAAGGTCGGGACGACCGCGCTCGTCCTGGAGATGATCGAGGAGAACGTGCTGGCCGACGATCTGGCGATCGCGCAGCCGGTCCGCGAACTGCACGACGTGTCCCACGACCCGTCGCTGCGCCACGCGATCACCCTCGCGGACGGCCGGACGATCACGGCGCTGGACCTGCAGGGGGAGTACCTGGACCGGGCGCGCAAGTTCTGCGACGACCGCTACGGCGAGGACGTCGACGAGCAGACCGCCGACGTCCTGACCCGCTGGGAGTCGGTGCTGACGCGCCTCGCCGAGGATCCGATGCAGCTCGCCGGCGAACTGGACTGGGTTGCCAAGCTGCGGCTGCTGAACGGTTACCGCGACCGCGACGGCCTCGACTGGGGGTCGTCGCGCCTGCAACTGGTCGACCTGCAGTACTCGGACGTCCGGCCGGAGAAGGGCCTCTATCACCGGCTGGTCTCGCGCGGTGCGATGCAGACGCTGGTGCCGCCCGACTCGGTGACCGCTGCCGTCGACGCGCCGCCGCCGGACACACGCGCCTACTTCCGCGGCGAGTGCCTGCGCCGCTACGGGCAGTCGGTCGCCGCCGCGTCGTGGGACTCGGTGATCTTCGACGTGGGCCGGGAGTCGCTGGTGCGCGTACCGATGCTCGAACCGCTCCGGGGCACCCAAGCGCACGTGGGCGAGCTACTCGACAGCTGTGCGGACGCGAACGCGCTCATCGACGCCCTCGTCGGCCCGCGCTGATCGCGGTGCGCGACGTCAGAACGCGTCGGAGGCCTGGCGGACGCCCAGCAGCAGGCTGATCGTCAACTCGAGCCGGTTGCCTACATCGGTTGCCGACGCACGCCGGGTCACCCAGGCAACCAGGTTCGACAGCCACACGTCGCTGACGACGCGTGCGATCGCGAGCTGCTCCTCGGTCGGCGCGGTGTCGGTCATGGCGCGGGCGATCATCCGGTCCATCAGGCGCCCGACCGTGTCCACCTCCGCCGCGGCGGTCGCGTCCGCGAACATGAACGCGCGGGTCATGGCCTCGGTCAGCTGCGGGTCGCGCTGCATCGCCTGCGTCATCCGCGACAGGATGAACATCAGCCGCTCGTACGGGGTGTCGCCGGGCAGGTTGAGCCGCTCGGTGCGGTCCTGCGTGCGCTCCAGTTCCCGCGCCAGCGCCGAGACCAGCAGGTGGATCTTGGACGGGAAGTAGCGGTACAGCGTTCCCAGCGCCACGTCCGCGCGCTCGGCGACGGCACGCATCTGGACGGCGTCGTAGCCGCCCTTGGACGCGAGCGCCAGGGTGGCGTCCAGGATCCGCTTGCGGCGGTCCCGCTGCGCGGAGGAGCCGAGGTCCTCCGGTGCGAGCGCACTGACGGCGCCGGCGCCGCTGCGTGCGCGAGATGAGCCGGTCATCGAAATCCTTCGCCACCTTCAAGATGCTGGGTCGCAGGCACCAGCATGCTCGCCCGGTGCGTGCTGAAAGCTTAGCGGATCGGCACGGAACCTGTTCTAACTTTGCCGCAGCACGCGTAGGACGCGCCGTGCGCAGCGCGCCTTTTCACCTTGGACTAGATACTAGAACGTGTTCTAGAGTACGAGGTCAGACCTGATCACCCGAGCAACGTGCAGGAGCCGGCATGTCGATCGCCTCGACCGACGAACAGCGTGCGGCGGCCGACGCCCTGAAGTCCTGGGGCGCCGGCGCCGCTCCGGTGGCGCTGAGCCGTGCACAGGAGAACGACCCCGACCGGTGGCGCGAGTGCTGGGCACAGCTGGCCGACTTCGGCCTGTTCGCCGTCGCGGTTCCGGCAGCGTGCGGTGGCCTGGGTGGGAGCGTCGCCGACCTCGCCGTGCTGCTCGAGGAGTCCGCCGCGCTGCTCGTTCCGGGCCCGGTCCTGCCCAGCGCGCTCGCCGGACTCGTCCTCGCCCGCGCCGGCACGCCGCGGGCCGACAGCCTGCTCGCGGCGATCGCGGACGGCTCCCGCCCGGCGGCCGTGGCGCTGGACGCGGACACGATCGCCGCATCGCCCACCGGCGACGACCTCGTGCTGACAGGACAGGTCGGTCCGGTACTCGGCGCGACCCCCGATGCCGTGCTGGTCGTCGCGGCCCGCGGTGGCGACCGAGACGTCTGGGTCGTGCTGGACGCAGCCGCGGACGGCGTGAAGGTCGCCGACGCCGAACCGGGTGACTTCTCCCGCCCCCTGGCGACGGTGCATCTGTCCGGCGTGCGCGTGACGGCCGAACAGGTACTCCCCGGCGTCGACACCGCACTCGTGCGCGACCTCGCCGCGGCCCTGGCCGCCGCCGAGGCCGCCGGAGTCGCCGGCTGGGCACTGCGCACCGCCGTCGAGTACGCCAAGGTGCGCGAGCAGTTCGGCAAGCCGATCGGCTCGTTCCAGGCGATCAAGCACTTGTGCGCCGAGATGCTCTGCCGGACGGAGCTGGCCAGCGCGGTCGCGTGGGACGCCGCGCAGGCCGCCGACGACGATCACCAGCGCGCGATCGCCGCCGCGGTGGCCGCCGCGGTCGCCCTGGACGTCGCCGTCGAGAACGCCAAGGACTGCATCCAGGTGCTCGGCGGCATCGGTTTCACCTGGGAGCACGACGCACACCTGTACCTGCGCCGCGCGCTCGCCCTGCGGTCACTGCTCGGCGGCACCCGGCACTGGCAACGCCGAGTCGCCGAGCTGACGTTGGCCGGCGAGCGCCGCCAGTTGCGCGTCGATCTCGGTGACGTGGACGAGCTGCGGGCCGGCGTGCGCGCGAACGTCGAGCTGATCGCGTCCCGGCCGGAGGCCGAGCGGCGTGCCGCGCTGGTGGATGCCGGCTACCTTGCGCCGCACTGGCCGCGCCCGTACGGACTGGACGCCTCGCCGGTCGAGCAGGTCGTGATCGATCAGGAACTCGCCCGCGCGGGAGTGATCCGTCCGGATCTGGTGATCGCCGGCTGGGCCGTCCCGACGATCCTGCGGCACGGCACGCCCGAGCAGGTCGAGCGCTTCGTGCGGCCGACGCTGCTGGGTGAGCTGGTCTGGTGCCAGCTGTTCAGTGAGCCGGGCGCGGGCTCGGACCTCGCCGCGCTGCGCACCCGCGCCGAACGGACGCAAGGAGGTTGGCGGCTGTCCGGGCAGAAGGTGTGGACGTCGCTCGCGCAGCGTGCCGACTGGGCCATCTGCCTGGCACGCACGAACCCGGATGCCCCCAAACACAAGGGGATCAGCTACTTCCTCGTCGACATGCGCAGCCCGGGCATCGACGTCCGCCCGCTGCGCGAGATAACCGGCGAGGCGGTGTTCAACGAGGTGTTCCTCGACGACGTGTTCGTGCCCGAGGACATGCTCGTGGGCGACGTCGACGACGGCTGGAAGCTCGCGCGCACCACGCTGGTCAACGAGCGGCTGGCGATGGGCGGGGGATCGAGCATCGGCGACGCCGTCGAGCGGCTGCTCACGCTGGCCGCCGACCGAGCGGTCGCGTCCGACGACGGGGCGCGCGAGCGGCTCGGCGCGCTGATCGCCGACGGGCTCGCCGGTTCGGTGCTGGAACTGCGCTCGACGCTGCACCGGCTCGCCGGCCGCGACACGAGCGCGGAGTCCAGCGTGCGCAAACTGGTCGGCGTGCGGCACCGGCAGGCGGTGGCCGAGGCGGCGCTAGACGTCCTCGGCGCGGACGGGGCACTCGACAGCGAACCGCTGCGCGAGTTCCTGATGACCCGTTGCCTGACGATCGCGGGCGGCACGTCGCAGGTGCTGCTCACACTGGCCGGGGAGCGGATCCTCGGGCTACCGCGCGGGTGAAGCACACGTCCAGGAAGCGCTGGACGCCGCGCACCACGTGCGCGCTGCGGATGGACGGGAAGATGTCGAACGCGTGCTGAGCGCCGCGGATCTCGGCGTACGCGACCGGCTCGCGCGAGACCTCGCGCAGCTTGGCGACGAAGTCGCGCGCGTCCGGTACGGGGATCAGCGTGTCGTTGGTGCCGTGGATGACGAAGAACGGGGGAGCGCCCTCGGTGATCCGGCAGATCGGTGATGCGGCCCGGTAATCGTCCGGATACACCGAGTCCGGCGACATCACATACTTGCGCAGCAGCGAGTCGATGCGTGCCTGGGTGTACTTGCGGCCACTGTCGGCGGTGAAGTCGTACATGCCGTAGTGCGGGACGCACGCCTGGACGGACGTGTCGGCGTCCTCGAACCCCGGCTGCAGCGACTTGTCCGCCGATGTCAGCGCGAGCATCGCCGCCAGGTGCCCGCCGGCGGAGCCGCCGGTGACGGCGACGAAGGACGGATCCGCGCCGTACTCGCCGGCGTGCTCGCGGATCCACTGCATCGCACGCTTGAGCGCGATCAGGTGCTCGGGCCACTTCGCGCGCGGCGAGAGCGGATAGTTCGCCGCCACACACACCCAGCCGCGCGCCGCTAGGTGCATCATCAGCGGGATGCCCTGCTGCTGCTTGTGGCCGATCATCCAGGCGCCCCCGTGCACCTGGAACAGCACTGGCGCGTTCGTCGGCGCGTCCCGATGCGTATAGGCGTCCAGCTCGAACCTCTTACCGCCCGGCGCGTACGGCAGCCGGCGGTGCGCGACGACGTTCACGTCCGCCATCCGGAACGGGTTGATCAACCTGCGCCAGGGCGTCGCGAGATCCGCCGGAGTCGGCGCGTTGGCGAGCTCGTCGCGGTAGTTGTCACCGAACGCCTCGCGCAGCGCGTCCTCGACCTCGTTGCCGGCGCGCTGCCCCGCGCCCATCAGGCGCGTGTAGCCGACGGCCGAGGTTGCGGCCGCCGCGAGCGCGAGCTTGTCGCTCCGGCTGCGCACACCGCGCCGGGCCAGATGGGTGAGCGTGTCCGCCGCGGTCGTCACGAGCAGGTGCGGGGCCAGTTCGGCGGTGAGCCAGCCGGCGAAGAACGCGGGGACGGATGCCGGCTCGCCGGGGAACGGACGGGTCGCGTTCGCGGTGAGCGCGAGGTTGGCGAGCTGGCGGATGAGGAACCGGTCACTCATGAACCGCGATCCTAGCGAAGTGGTAGAACGTGTTCTATCGTGCCAACTGTGGACCGGCTCAGCGGGCTGGACGCCAGCTTCCTCTACTTCGAGACGTCCGCGCACCTGATGCACGTGTGCGGGCTGATCGTGCTCGACCCGGCCACCGTCCCCGGCGGTTACGAGTTCGAGACGATGCGCGCGACGATCGCCGAGCGGACGCGTAACACGCGGACGTTCCGGCGCAAGGTGCACGACCACCTGCTCAACCTCGATCACCCGGTCTGGGTGGACGATGCGGAGTTCGACATCGAGCACCACGTGCGGCGCATCGCGGTGCCGAGCCCCGGGGACCGCGAACAGCTCGCGCAGGTCTGCGCCGACATCGCCGGGCAGCCGCTGGACCGGTCGCGCCCGCTCTGGGAGTTCTGGGTCATCGAGGGACTTAGGGGCGGTCAGATCGCGGTGATGACCAAGATGCATCACGCAATGGTGGACGGCGTGACCGGAGCGACGCTGGTGGCCTCGCTGTGCAGTCTCGCGCCGGAGGCACCTCCGCTCGCCGCCCCCGCTCCCTACGAGCCGCCGCACCCGCCGCGTGACCGTGACGTCGTCGTCGACGGGCTGGCCCGCTGGCTGCGGCGCCCGCTGCGACTGCCCGCGCTGCTGCCGCAGACGGCCGCGGTGATCCCGTCCTGGGTCTCGCGGACCCGCCGCGGCGCGGCGATGCCGGCCCCGTTCACCGCGCCGCGCACGTCCTTCAACGGCACGATCACCGGCCACCGCCGTGTGGCGTTCGCGCAACTGGATCTCGCCGCGGTCAAGGAGGTCAAGAACGCCTTCGGCACGACGGTGAACGACGTGGTGCTCGCGCTGTGCTCCGGCGCGCTGCGCCGGTACCTGCAGCAGAACGGCGAGCTGCCGGACTCCTCGCTCGTGGCGATGGTGCCGGTGTCCGTCCACGAGAAATCCGACCGCGAAGGCGTGAACCGCGTCTCGGGCATGTTCACCACGCTCGCGTCCGACATCGCCGACCCGGTCGAGCGGCTGCGTGCGATCGCCGCACAGACGGTCGTGGCCAAGGAGCACCACAACACGATCAGCGCGTCGATGCTGCAGGACTGGGCACAGTTCGCGCCCGCGAACACGCTAGGGCTGGCGGTGCGGCTCGCCGCACGCACGCGGTTGATGGACCGTGCCCCGGTGATCCACAACCTGGTGATCTCCAACGTCCCGGGACCGCCGGTCGCGATGTACTTCGCCGGCGCCGAGGTCGTCGGCTTCTATCCGTTCGGCCCGGTCTTCCACGGCGCGGGACTGAACATCACCGTCGTCTCCAACAACGGGCACCTGGACGTCGGCGTGATCGCCTGCCGCGAACTGGCACCGCGGCTGTGGGACCTCGCCGACGACTTCGCCCCGGCGCTGGACGAGCTGGTCACGGCCGCGCGGGCGCAGGGATCCGGCCCGCAACGGACGCGCACGCGGCCAGCAACGCCGGCGTGAACCGGTCTGACTCCAGCACGCATGCGGCGTGGCCGGCGTCGATCTCGTAGGTGGTCGCGTCGGGCAGTAGTTCGGCGAGCCGGCGCTGTCGCGCAGGACGGATCGCGCGATCACGACGGGTGAGTACCACTGCCGTCGGCACGTGCATACCGGTGATCCAGGGCGAGGAGTCGAAGCGGGTGATCGCTGCGGTCGCCGCCGCGATCGCCGACGCGCTCGTCGAACGGAACTGGTTGTAGGCCCAGCGGTTGTCGAGCTCGATGGGCAGGTGCTCGTCCAGTTCGGCGAGCATCCGGCAGCGCCACTCCGCCGCGCGGCCGACGCCCGCGCTGATGCCGGCGAGCATGCGAGCCTCGCGTCCCGGCCGGGCGAACGAGGTGGTGCTCGCCGCGAACACAGCGCCGGACACCAGTTCGGGATGACGGCGCCAGGTCAGCTGCGCGACCAGCGAGCCCATCGAGTATCCGACCGCGATCACGGTGTGCAGACCGAGTTCGCCGGCGACCGCGGCAACGTCGTCGGCGCAGTCCTCCAGCCGGAACTTCGGCGAACGCGGGCCCGCGCCGTGCCATCGCTGGTCGAACACGATGACGCGGTAACGCTTGGCGAGTGCGGTCAGGCTCGGGTACCAGGTGAGCAGTCCGGTGCACGCGAGGGCGTGCAGCAGCACCAGGGTGGGGGCGTCCGGGTCGTCCGGCGGCGGGCCGGTGTCGACCAAGAACGTGCGGCCGCGGCCGGGCAGCTCGAGCAGACGCCCGGTCGGCAGTTCGTCGACGGCCGGGATGTGCGCGAGACGGCTGACCGTGCGCAGCGCGACGTCGCCGAGTGGCCCTGCGCGCACGTGCCCCTCCCGCGGGATCCGGTGACGACGGTGAGTTGCCGAGCGTCCGGTCTCCGGCGATACTAGAACACGTTCTAACGACGGAGGGAGCGCGCGTGGACTTCGCCCCGGACGAGTCGCAGCGGGCGATCGCGGACCTGGCGGCGCAGGTGTTGCGCGCGCCGGGCACCGACGACGCCCGCACTACCCAAGCGCTGGCCGGGCCGGCCGGGTATGACGAGGCGCTCTGGAAGTCGATGGCGCAGGCGGGCCTACTGGCGCTCGCGCTACCCGAGGACCTCGGCGGCGACGGCTTCGGCGCACTCGCGGTCAATGCCGTGCTGCGCGAGGTGGGCCGGCAGACGCTGCCGCTGCCCGCGCTGGCCACGCTGGCGCTCGGCGTGCTGCCGACGGTCGCCCTCGGTACGCCGTCGCAGCACCAGCTGCTCGCAGGCGTTGCCGACGGTGCGATCCTGACGGCGGCGCTGCGCGGCATCCCGGCACGGCGCGACGGATCGGGCCTCGTCCTGGACGGCGCCGCGGCGGACGTCCCCTTCGCGGCGCAGGCCGACCGGATCCTGATCCCGACCGAGCACGGCGTCGCCGTCGTCGGCGCGAACGCGCCTGGTGTCTCGCTCGTGCGCACGCCGACGTCCACCGGATCGCCGGCCGACACCGTCCGGTGCGAATCGACGCGGGTGGACGAGGCAGACGTGCTCGCCGGCGATCCCGCGGTGCTGCAGCGGTTCGCGGTAGCGGGTGCGGCCGCGGTCGCGGACGGCGTGATCGCTGCGGCGGTGGAGCTCACCGCCGAGCACCTGCGCACACGGAAACAGTTCGGCAAGCCGCTCGCCACGTTCCAGGCGGTGGCGCAGCAGATCGCCGACGTCTACGTGGTGGCGCGCACGATGAACCTGGCCGCGACCTCCACCTGCTGGCGACTGGACGCCGGGCTCGACGCCGACGACGACGCGGACGTCGCCGCGTACTGGCTCGCGGCCGAACTGCCCAAGGCGCTGCAGATCTGCCACCACCTGCACGGCGGACTCGGCGTGGACATCACGTATCCGCTGCACCGCTACTACTCGCAGGCCAAGGACCTCGCGCGGCTCGTCGGCGGCGCGGCGTCCCGTCTCGACGCGATCGGAGTCCGGTGTTCATCGAACTGACCGACGAGCAGCAGGCACTGCAGGCGGAGCTGCGCGACTACTTCGCGCACCTCGTGACGCCCGACGAGGCGACGCTGCTGCTCACCGAACGGCACGGCGACGTGTACCGCGACGTCGTTAAGCGGATGGGACGCGACGGCTGGATGGGCGTCGGCTGGCCGGTCGAGTTCGGCGGCCGTGGCTTCGGGGAGGTGGAGCAGAGCATCTTCGTCAACGAGGCGTCCCGCTTCGACATCCCGCTGCCGTCGGTGACGCTGCAGACGGTCGGCCCGACGCTGCAGGCGTACGGGACGCCGGAGCAGAAGCAGTTCTTTCTGCCCAAGATCCTCACCGGCGACGTCCACTTCGCGATCGGCTACACCGAGCCGGAGGCGGGCACCGACCTCGCCTCGTTGCGGACGTCCGCGGTGCGCGATGGGGACCACTATGTGGTCAACGGGCAGAAGGTGTTCACCACCGGCGGGCACGAGGCCGACTACATCTGGCTGGCGGTGCGGACGAATCAGGACGCCCCGCGGCACAAGGGCATCTCGATCCTGATCGTCGACACGACCGACCCGGGTTTCTCGTGGACGCCGACGATCACCGCCGACGGCGCGCACCACGTGAACACCACGTACTACTCGGACGTGCGCGTGCCGGTGAGCATGCGCGTCGGCGAGGAGAACGAGGGCTGGAAGCTGATCACCACGCAGCTCAACCACGAGCGGGTCATGCTCGGTCCGGCGGGGCGCATCGGCGGACTCTACGACCGGGTGCATGACTGGGCTGCGCGCCCCAGCGCAGACGGGAGCCGGCCGCTCGACAAGGACGACGTGCAGCGAGTGCTGGCCGAGGTACACGCGATCTACCGGATCAACGAACTGCTCAACTGGCAGGTGGCCGCGCAGGCCGGACCGGTCTCGGTCGCCGACGCGTCCGCCACCAAGGTGTTCTCGTCCGAGCGGATGCAGCATGTGTTCCGGCTGCTCGAGGAGGTCGTCGGACGGCACGGCGACCCGGCCGAACCGCAGACTGCGGAGCTGATGCACTGGTTGGACGTGCAGGCCAAGCGCAGCCTGGTCGTGACGTTCGGCGGGGGCGTCAACGAGGTGCAGCGCGAGCTGATCGCGCAGTTCGGTCTCGACCTGCCGCGGGTGGTCCGATGACCGACATCCTTGCCGCCGCGGAGGAGATCCGATCGCGCGGCGAGTCCGCGCCGCGCGCGGGGCGGGACCCCATCAACCAGGCGATGGTGAACAACTGGGTCGAGGCGATCGGCGATGCGAACCCGATCTACGTCTCGGCGGAGGCCGCCCGTGCCGCCGGGCACGACGGACCGGTGGCGCCGCCGGCGATGATCCAGGTGTGGACGATGCAGGGCCTGCACGGGTCGCGCACGACCGATGACCCGCTCGGTCTGATGATGAACGTCCTGGACGAAGCGGGCTTCACGTCGGTCGTCGCCACCAACTGCGAGCAGACGTATCACCGCTACCTGCAGCCGGGCGAGCAGGTGACGATCACGACGGTGCTCGAGGACGTCGTCGGGCCGAAGCGCACCGCGTTGGGGGAGGGCTGGTTCGTCACGACGCGCAACGTGTGGCGGGTGGGCGACGAGCCGGTGGCGGAGATGCTGTTCCGGGTGCTGAAGTTCAAGCCCGGGACCGGTGCACCGCCTGCCCCGTCCCGCGCGGAGGGCCTGCGGCCGCTGGTCAGCCAGGACACGGCATTCTTCTGGGAGGGCACCCAGGCGGGCGAGCTGCGCATCCAGCACTGTCCGGAGTGCGGCAACCTGCGGCACCCGCCCGGTCCGATGTGCCCGACCTGCGGATGCGAGAAGCCGGACTACGTCGTGGCCAGCGGACGCGGCACGGTGTTCAGCTTCGTCGTGCATCACGCGCCGCGTGTGCCGGGTAGGACGCTGCCGTTCGTCGTCGCCCTGGTCGAGCTGGAGGAGGGGGTGCGGATGCTGGCCGAACTGGTCGACGTGGATCCCGCCTCGGTGCGTATCGACATGCCGGTCGAGCTCGCGCTCACCAAGATCGACGACGACCTGACCCTGCCGTTCTGGAGACCTGTTCGATGACAACTGTCGGCACGCAACTTCCGTCACTGACGATTTCCGCCGATCCCACGTTCGTGGTGTCGACCGCGATCGCGACCCGCGACTTCCAGGACGTGCACCACGACCGGGACGCGGCGATCGCCCGTGGCAGCAAGGACATCTTCGTCAACATCTTGACCGACACCGGTCTCGTGCAGCGGTTCGTGACCGACTGGGCTGGGCCGTCCGCGCGGGTGAAGAACATCGCGATCCGGCTCGGCGTGCCGTGTTACGCGTACGACACGCTCGTGTTCAGTGGTTCGGTGTCCGCGGTCGACGGCAACGACGTGACGGTGCAGGTGACCGGTCGCGGTTCGCTCGGCGATCACGTGGTGGGAACGGTCGTCGTGTGCGGGGTGGCGCAGTGAACTCGGCGCTGTCGGGCCGCGCGGCGATCGTCGGCATCGGGGCGACCGAGTTCTCCAAGGACTCCGGCCGATCCGAGCTGCGGCTCGCGGCAGAGGCGGTGCGTGCGGCGCTGTCGGATGCCGGGCTGCAGCCGTCTGATGTCGACGGGCTCGTGACGTTCACGATGGACAACAACACCGAGATCGCGGTCGCGCGCGAGCTGGGCATCCCGTCGCTGAAGTTCTTCAGCCGCATCCAGTACGGCGGCGGCGCGGCGTGCGCGACGGTGCAGCAGGCGGCGATGGCGGTCGCCACCGGCGTTGCGGATGTGGTGGTCTGCTATCGGGCGTTCAACGAGCGTTCCGGTCAGCGCTTCGGCCAGGTGTCGACCGCGCTTGCCGCCGCGCCGACCTCGTCCGGGATTGACGCGAGCTGGTCGTATCCGATGGGCCTCGGCACTCCCGCGGCGAACGTCGCGATGGTCGCGCGCCGCTACATGCACGTATTCGGCGCGACGAGCGAGGACTTCGGCCGGGTCGCGGTCGCCGACCGCCGGCACGCGGCCAACAACCCGAACGCCTTCTTCTACGGCAAGCCGATCACGCTGGAGGAGCACCAGAGCTCGCGGTGGATCGCCGAGCCGTTGCACCTGCTCGACTGCTGCCAGGAGAGCGACGGCGGCGTCGCCATCGTGGTGACATCGACCGAGCGCGCCCGCGACCTGGCGCAGCGGCCGGTCGTCGTGCGCGGCGCGGCGCAGGGGAGCGGCGCGGACCAATACGTGATGACCAGCTATTACCGCGACGCCATGACCGGCCTGCCGGAGATGGGTCTGGTGGGGGAACAGTTGTGGTCCCAGGCCGGCATCGCCCCGGAGGACGTGCAGGTGGCGATCCTCTACGACCACTTCACCCCGTTCGTGCTGATCCAACTCGAGGAACTCGGCTTCTGCGATCGCGGCGAGGCGCGCCACTTCATCGCCGACGGCGCGATCGAGATCGGCGGGCGGCTCCCGATCAACACCCATGGCGGTCAGCTCGGTGAGGCATACATCCACGGCATGAACGGCATCGCCGAGGGAGTCCGTCAGCTGCGCGGAACGTCCGTGAACCAGGTGGACGACGTCGAGCACGTACTGGTCACCGCCGGCACCGGCGTCCCGACCTCCGGGCTCGTTCTCTCCGCCTGATTTGTTCGCACGCGGCCGCGCGCTGCCGGCCACCGGTGCCGATTGCCGCCGCGGCTCAGCGCTGCTCGTCGGATGCCGCATCGGCACCCTCGGTGTTGTCGTTTTTGATCTTCATGGTGTTGTCGACGGGGTAGGCCGCAGGCGGGACTGTGTAGGTGTGTCCGGTGGGTGATGTCCACACGGTGGTGCCGTCGGCTTCGCGGGTGACTTGCCAGTCTCCGTCGTGGACGCCGTAGTGGATCCTTTCGCACGCGGAGACGATGTTGGCTGCGTTGGTGTGGCCGCCTCGGCTCCACCAGTGCACGTGGTGCAGATCCGATTTCGCGGCCGGACGCTCACAGCCGGGTGCGCGGCAGGTGCGGTCCCTGGCGATGACGAACTGGGCCAGATCCGTCGGCGGTTCGTAGGTGGTGCGACCGTAGTCGATCAGGTGGCCGAGTTCGTCGGTGACGAGGCGTCGCCAGGTTCCGGACGGGTCGGCGGCGAGTCTGCGGGCGAGGTCGGCGGGGATGGGGCCGTGGCCGTCCAGTTCGCCGGGTTGTTCGTCCATGCCGAGCAGGGTCGACAGCGCGACCGAGACGTTCATCTGTGGTCGCAGCCCGTGATACCGCGGTGCCCGCGCTCCCGACCGCGTCGCCACGCCCCCGTCCATTTTGATCTTCACTCCGGAGCCCGGCTCAGAGTCGTCGCGACCGGCGGTGTCCATTTTGATCTTCACCCCGCTGTCCGGGTGGGTCGCCTGGCCGGTGCCGTCGCCGTCCGTCGTGTCCTCTTTGATCTTCGCCTCGGAGTCCGGGTCGCTGCCGTCGACGTCGTCGCTGCGCACGGTGTCCTTTTTGATCTTCACGCCAACGGGTGCGTCGCCGTTGAGGTAGTCGGCGCAGATCTGGACCAGTCCGTCCGCACGGCGTTGCGCCTTGGTGCGCGGATCACCTGCGGTCTTGATCTGGTCGGCCTTCGCATCGACTGCGGCCGCGACGGTGGCGGCGCCCTCGGCCGGCAGCGGCGCACCCACATACGCCATGCCGTTGTCCTGCGGGATAACCCACACGTCGCGATCCTCCGCGGCGCGGGCCGCGTTCTCGGCGGCGCTGCGCGGGTCGGCCGCGATCCCGGCCCGCCGCAACTTGCGCCGGAAGGCGGCCATGGTCGGTACCGGGTCGCCGATCCGCTCGGGCTCGGGCAGGACTGCGGTCTCGACTTCGCGGGCGGCGGTGTCGTCCAGGGTGCGGACGGTATCCACGACCGCGGACGCGTGCCGCGCCGTCAGCCGGCCCTGTTCCAGCGCGGCGAGCGTGTCCGGCAGCCGGTGCACCAGATCGGTCGCGGTGTGGATCCGCGCCTGCGCCCCGGTCACCGATTCGGCGAGCGCGGTCTTGACGTCCTCCTTCGCCCACTGGCGGTCCAGTTTCGGCGCCGGAGCCCCGGCATGCGGCTCGTCCACCAGCGCCGCGATCATCCGGGTCTGCAGCGCAGCGGCCCAAGCCTGCAGCCGTTCCAGCCCGACCAGCGCGTCCACCCGCCCGGCCTGCGACAACCGCGCGGGATCCAGCTGCGCGAGCACACCGGCGGTGGCCGATCCCGGTGTCACGTTCACCGTCCACGCCGCCGCCGAATCCGGGTGCAGGCGTACCTCCCAGGCGTTCGGCACATGCGCGAACGCGTCTGTCCGATCGAAGTCCACTGCTTGAGTCATAGCGCCAAGCTAGACCGAGGGTCTGACACTTTCCGCGGGACGATTCCCCCTATCCACAAAGAGGATCCCGTCCATTTTGATCTTCACTAGGAAGCAGCAAGTAGAGCTGGAACGCGACCCGGCAACGCAACCCAGGCGAAGAGCAAACTGTCCGCCCGTCGCTGCCGACAAGAGCGACCACAGGTAGACCGCAACCCGGCAGCGCGAGCCGAGCGAAGATCAAACTGCCCGCTCGTCGCTGCCAACACAGCATGACCACCGCGAACAGAAGCCCGGCAACGCAACCCAGGCGAAGATCAAACTGTCCCCGTCGCCGCTCACCCAGGGTGAGCAGAGCTGGAACGTGGGTCGGCAACGCAACCAAAGCGAAGATCAAACTGTCCGCTGATCGCCGCCACCGAAGAAGAGCGACCACAGCGAGACCGCAACCCGGCAGCTCGAGCTGCCCGAAGATCAAACTGACCGCCCGTCGCTGCGAGACCACCGCGAACAGAAACCCGGCAACGCGACCGAGCGAAGATCAAACCGTCCCCGTCGCTGCCCACCCGAGTGAGCAGAGCTGGAACGCCGGTCGGCAACGCAACCAAAGCGAAGATCAAACTGCCCGCTCGTCGCTGCCAACACATGGTGACCACCGCGAACAGAAGCCCGGCAACGCAACCCAGGCGAAGATCGAACTGACCGCCCGTCGCTGCCGACAAGAGCGACCACAGGTAGACCGCAACCCGGCAGCGCGAGCTCAGCGAAGATCGAACCGTCCCCGTCGTTGCCAAGGAAACGCAATCACAGCGAAACCGCGGCCCCGCAACGCAACCCAGGTGAAGATCAAATTGACCGCGCAGCACCCTTACACCCAATGCGGCGGCGGGGTGAACCGATCGTCGAGGCGGGTCATACCGTCGCCCCTGGCAGCGTCCAACTGCGACTGCGTCAGGAACAGCGCGTCACGAAGGTCAGCGCCAGAAAGGTCGGCCCCGCGCAGGTCTGCACCGATCAGGTCGGCCCGTTGCAGATCCGCATCGCGCAGGTCCGCACCGACCAGCTGCGCGCCGCGCAAGCTCGCACCGCGCAGATCCCGGCCGCACAACGACGCCCCGATCAACGTTGCGCCGCGGTGATCGACCGAGGTCGCCGGCTGATCAGCTCGACGAGCCTCACTTGCCTGTAGCAACAACGCGTTCGCCGAGCCGCGCAGCGAATCGACGTCCGCAGCCAGCAGCGCCGCAGCGTCCGCGCGGGTCAGCGCGGACAGCTCGTCCCGCGCCGTCGAGAGCTCCGCACGTAGCGCAGCCGAGGACGGCCAACCGCAGGCTTCGACCAGGTAGCTGAGCACTTCCTGCACCACGCGCATGACCGGGAAGACCGCGAACATCTGCTCGGCCAGCACCGCAGACGTCCGCCAGTCCGTCCCGCCGAACGTCACCTGACTGACCTGCTGGCCCGCGCCGAAGCAGTCGTACACCGTGCACCCGGAGAAGCCGCGAGGGCGTAACCGATCATGAATGCCGCAGCGCGAATCGGCACCAAGGTTCGGGCACGCGACCAGCGCCGGCTTGTTGATCGCGAACTCAGCCGACTTCGAGAAGGCCGGCACGACGCAACACAGCCCGAAGCACGATGCGCAGTCGGCACGGAACGCGACTGCGCTCATCGCACGGCCAAGGAATCTGCGATCGCCTCGACCGCGGCGGCACAGTCCGCTCCGTCCACGACCAGTCGTGTCCCGTCCCGCGATTCGTCCCATGGCTCGTACCCGGAGGCGAGAACGTCGTCCCAGCTCGGCACCACCAAGCCGTCCAGATCACTCACGCGCCCAGCTACCCGACGCCGATGTTCCACGCGGTCGGCCAGCACCACCTCGACGAACGTGAACGGCGCCACGGTGGAAGCCGCCAGCGAATGCCAACCCGCACGCGACGCAGGGACCGGGTTCACCGCGTCGACAACGACGGGCGTGCCGGCTCGCAAGCAGCCGGACGCGATCTCGTGCGCGATCGCATACCCGATCGGCCCGACAGGGTGCGAATCGAGACCGTGCCGCACGATCGCCGCCTCGATCGCGTCGACACGGATCACTGCGGCGCGCAACCGCGCGGCAAGCGCGTGCGCAACAGTTGTCTTCCCGACTCCGGGCAGTCCGGCGAGCACGATCAGGTGCGTGGGGGCGGTACGGCTCACGTGCGGGCGTAGCGGGCCGCGCTGCGGGCACGCGCCTTGGCGGCCTCCTCCTCGCGGTTCTTCGGCGCCGCTGTCGTGACGAGCGCCTCGAGCAGGTGTCCCGTCGCGTGCGCGATCTCGGCAACCGCGCGATCGAACGCAGCCTGGTTCGCCGCCGACGGCTTGGTGGTCCCACTGACCTTGCGGACGTACTGCAGGGCGGCGGCGTGCACCTCCTCGTCCGTCGCGGCGGGGGAGAAGTTGTGCAGGACCCGGATGTTGCGGCACATGCGTCCAGCGTGCCACGACTTGACCGGCACACAACGTCCCGCGACACGCCGCCATTTGACGTATCGGTCATTTCGGACGACCGTGGAGAGGGTTAGGCACACGGACGAACTAGGGAGTCAGCACGTGCTCACCCTGACCGACAACGCCACGACCGAGATCCGCAACATCATGGCCGACCCGCAGGTGCCGGACGGTTGCGGCCTGCGCATCGCGAATGACCCCACCGCCGGCGGCCTCACGCTCACCCTGGCCACCGCCCCCGCCGAAGACGACCAGGTCCTCGACGACGCCGGTGCCCGCGTCTTCCTGGAGCCGCAGGCCGCGCAGCTGCTGGACGACAAGGCCCTCGACGCTGCCACCGACGGCGACGGCCAGCTGCGTTTCACGGTCGCCGCGCAGACCTGACCACCGGCCGGTACCGCAACACCGGCCGTTACCCGATCGGGCGGGGCCGCGTCGCGACCCCCCTCATGCGACGAGGCCCCGCCCGGTCACCAACGGCAGATCCAACGCAGTGAGCAGGCCGGGTGGTGCGGCGACGACGGCCTCGATCGCGTTCACCAGCCGCATCGCGGTGGCCTTGAGCCCGGCGGTGTTGTGGTCGCCATCGGTGCCCAGCAACTGCAGGTCCAGCGTGTAGTTGGGCTCGCCGGTGATCTGCACCCGATAACAGCCCTGACCCGCCGGCTGCGGCCAGTCCGGGCCGAGATCTGCACGCAACCGCGTGACGTGCTCCAGCACGCACACGGCCTTGCCGGCCCGCTTGCCCAGCACCTCGAACCGCAGCGCCGCGGCGGTGCCCTCCTCGATCGTCCCGGACGCGATCTCGAACTTCTCCGGAGCCGGCAGCCGCACGACGGTCTCGCTGACCTCGTCCAGTTCCACCCCGAGGCCCGCGGCCAGCTGGCGCACCACCGAACCCCACGCCAGCGACAGCACGCCCGGCATGAGCAGCATCGGCGTCTCGTCCAGCGGCTTGCCGAAACCCATGACGTCGAACAGCACGGTCGGGTTGTCGTACGTCGAATAATCCAGCAGCTCGAAGCAGCGCAGCTCGTCGATGCGCTCGCTCACGCTGGTCAGCGCGAGCGGCAGCCAGTCGTTCGCAAAACCTGGGTCCACCCCGTTCACCCACAGTGACGCACCACCGGACGCCGCCGCGGCACGGATCGGGTCGGTGACCTCGGCGGGGACGGTTCCCTCCGGGTACTGCAGGAACACCGGCCCGCTGGACACCACGTTGATCCCCGCTTCAAGGAAGCGCTGCAGGTCGGCGATCGCCTCCGGCAGCCGGTTGTCCGCCATCGCCGCGTGGACGATGCAGTCCGGCTCGAGCGCAAGCAGCGCGTCGGCATCGTCCGTCGCGGCAACCCCCAGCGTGCGACCGAGTCCGGCCAGCTCACCGGCGTCCACTCCCACCTTCGCCGGGTCGGACACCCAGACGCCGACCAGCTCCAGCTCCGGACGTGCCGCGATGCCGGCGATCGCGTGCCGGCCGACATTGCCCGTACTCCACTGCACCACGCGAATCATGCGTACGCCTTCCTACAGGTCGGGCAGGGGCAGCCGCATGTTCGGTTGCTGCAGCCCGCCGTGGACGTCCAGAACGGCACCGGTCAGGTACGAGCCCGCCGGTGAGGCGAGGTAGACGACCGCGGCCGCGATGTCGTCTGTGGTGCCGAGCCGGCGCAGGGGAGTGGCGTTCTCGATCCCCGTGCGCATCTCCTCGTTGCTCATCACGATGTCCAGTGCGGACGTCGCCGTCGAACCGACCGCGATCGCGTTCATCCTGATCTTCGGCGCGAGATCCTCGGCCGCGAGCTCGGTGTAGTGGATCAGCGCGCCCTTCGCGGTTCCGTACGCAAGGTAGCCGCGGCCGGCCACCTTGCCGACCACGCTCGCGATGTTGATCACCGAGCCACCCCCGGTCTCCAGCATGATCGGTACGGCGGACGTGGTCAGCGCGTGCGCCGTGGAGACGTTGAAGTGGAACGCGCGCTCGAGGAACCCGACGGACGTGTCCAGGTAGGTGCGCGGCATCGTTCCGCCGACGTTGTTGACCAGGATGTCGATCCGTCCGAACGCCTGCTGCGCCGCCGTCGCCAACGCGCGGACCTCGTCAATCTCGTTCAGGTCCGCGACGACCACGTGCGCCTTGCGCCCCACGGCCTCGACCGCGGCCGCGGTGTCGCGCAGTTGCTCCTCGGTGCGCGCCGAGATCACCACGTCCGCGCCCGCCTCGGCCAGCGCGACAGCGGACGCGGCGCCGATACCTCGTCCGGCACCGGTGATGACGGCAACCTGTCCGTCGATGTGGAACCGATCGAGAATGCTCACCTATTTGCCTCCTGCTGCACTGCGACCGGCGAAGCGGCCGAACAAGGTGGAGTCGCCCAGCGAGAGCCCGCTGCAGTAGCCCTGCGCGGACACGCCCGACGTGGTGCGCCCGGCCGCGTACAGACCGGGGATCGGGTCGCCGCCGAGGTCGAGCACCTCGCCGGTCGGCAGCGTGTGCAGGCCGCCGAGGGTGAACGGCGCGTAGATGAACTTGTCCGCGCGCATGTCGAACGCGGCGAGCGGACCGCGCAGCGGCGTGAGCACCGAGGAGTGCTTGTGGAACAACGGGTCCTCGCTCCGCTCGGCGTGCTCGTTGTAGAAATCGAGGGTCGTCTGCAGCGAGCCGGCGGGCAGGCCGATCTCGGCCTCCAACTCCGCGGCCGTCTCGCACACCCAGGTGGCCGGGATGTTCAGCCAGTTCGGCGCGTAGTGCTCCTCGTCGACGATCAGGTACGCCTGGCCTTGCTGGTGGATCAGCGCGGTCTGGCCGACGCGTCCCATGTAGGTGTCCTCGTTGACGAAGCGCTGCCCGAACCGGTTCACGAAGATGCCGTGCACCAGCGAGCGCGGCGCGTTGAACGGCAGCGCGCACTCGATCGCGTCCATCCGCTTCACCCGTGCGCCCGCGCCCTGCGCCATCCTGATCCCGGCGCCGTCGTCGCCGTCGGTGCCCAGCCGCAGCGGCGTCGCACGCACCGCGGGCGCGTACTGCTCGATCATCTCCGGGTTGTGGATGAACCCGCCCGCGGTCAGCACCACGCCGGACCGCGCGCGCATCGCGACCTCATCGCCGTACCGCGATGCGACCACGCCGCACACGCGCCCTGCGTCGTCGACGATCAGCCGCTGCGCGCGGGTGTCGAACGCGGCACGCGCACCCGCCTCGGTCGCGGCCGCGGACAGCGCCTCCATCAACACCTTGCCCCCCGGACGGCCACCCTGCACCACGTGTCCGCGTGGCGCGGGCGCGGCGATCTCGTTGTACGGCCAGGCGTTCTCGCCACCGGTGAACATCAGCCCCTCGCCGTCGACCGGCGACGTCCCGTTCGCGTGCGGGAACACGGTGCCGAGGAAGCGGACGCCCCGGGCCAGCAGCCACTCGCGGTGCTCGGTGATCGAGTCGCAGTAGGCGTCGATCTTCGCATCGTCCGGGGCGGGCCCGCAGGCAGCGCGCAGGAACGTCTTCATGTTCTCGATGGAGTCTTCGTAACCGGCGGCCTGCTGTTCGGGCGTTCCGCCGCCCAGGTAGATGAACCCGTCCGACATGGCGGCCGCGCCACCTGCAGCACCGGCACGATCCAGCACGAGCACCTCGGCGCCCGCGCCGGCAGCCTCGAACGCGGCCGACGCGCCCGCGGCTCCGAAGCCGACCACGACCACGTCCGCCTCGTCGGCCCAGCCCTCGACGTCCTCCGCGCGGCGCGGCGTCACCGCGTTCATCGGGGCAGTCATGCGAACACCAGCTCGGCCCCGGACAGCGCGGGAGCGTTGTCGCGGTCGGCGACCGTCGTCTCGACGACCAGCCGATCGCCGTCACGCCAGACGTCCGTCCGCAACGTCTCGCCGGGGAACACCACGCCCGCGAAGCTGCGTACGCGGGCCACGTCGCCGTCGAGGAACTCGTCGACGAGCGCCTTGCAGACGATCCCGTAGGTACCCAGCCCGTGCAGGATCGGCGCCGGGAAGCCGGCCGCTGCCGCGAACGCAGGGTCGGAGTGCAGCGGGTTGCGGTCGCCGAGCAGCCGGTACCAGAGCGCCTGCTGCGGCAGAGTCGGCGTGCTGAGCACGGCATCCGGGTCGCGCTCCGGACGGACGGCGGACGAGGACGGACCGCGCTGGCCCCCGAAGCCACCCTCGCCGCGGGCGAAGATGCTGGACGTGTTCGTCCACAGCGGCGCGCCGGCGAGATCGCTCACCAGCGTCTCGGTCACGATCACCGCGGCCGAGCCCTTGTCGTAGATGTCCGCCACCCGGGTGACGGCGCTGCCCTTGCCCTGCACGGGAAGCGCGCCGTGCACGTCGATCCGCTGCGTGCCGTGCAGCACCTTGGCCAGGTCGATCTCGATGCCGGGGTAGGAGACCCGCGGCGGCTCCGTGGCGTGCACGGTCGGCGCCACGACGGCGAATGTCGGCAGCACCTGCAGGTCGTTCTCGGTCGCGTACCGCAACTCGCGCGGGTCGGTCGGATTCGCGCCGGCACCGAGCGCGAGGTGGTACAGCAGCACGTCCGATGCCGTCCACTCGAACTGCACCGCAGGCAGTTCAGCGCCGATCGCGACGCTCGGGTCAATGGGCACTGGTCGTCTCCTCCGCAACCGGACGGTCAGTACTGCCCGGCGGGGACGCGAGATGCAGCGCCGCGAGGTACCCGAACGTGA
>DASTXN010000057.1:0-2359 GCA_035765515.1 Jatrophihabitantaceae bacterium
AAGTCGCCGGTGTCATCGATGATCAGTACCGCGTTCGACTCGCCCAGTTCGTCGACCGTGTACCGGCGCACGTCGTCGCGTGCCGCATCCGCGTCCCAGACTGCTTCGCCAAGCAGCCGCTGCATCCGGTGCGGTGACCGGTCTCCGGCCTGCTCGGCCAGCTGCCAACAGGATCGGGTGTCCACATCGGATAGCAGGCCGAGCAGGAACGCCCGCGCCTGCCGCCGCGGCTCCACCCGACTGAACCGGCCCGCGATGTACGCGAACCCAGCCTCGAACGCCTCCAACAAGTCGGTGGCCGCTACGCTGTCGCAAGCGGTCACCGCACAATCTTCGGTTGCCTCCACAAGTCATCGATGATCATGCGGTGGCCGTCTATCGCCAGCCGCCACGCCGGGCAACCCAGCGAGGCACAGCGGTTACACCTGCTTCGCCGAGAGGGCTGTCCGCTCAACCAACGATGTGCCGCTGAGCAATTGTCAATACTTGTGGATGAAGATCTTGGTTATGCTGCCTCGGCTTGATTGTGGGTTGTTGGGTTGTTGCGCTCGACGAGCTTGCCACGCTTGAAGGTGGCGCCGGCGCGGACGAGCGCGACGAGCTGTGGCCCGTTGACGGCACGCCAGCGGGCTTGGGCGGCTTGGATGAGCTTGAACGCCATGGCGATGCCGGCGGCCTTCGACCCCGGACCCTTCGTTATCTTGCTGCGGTTCCGTACGGTCGCGAAGGTCGACTCGATCGGGTTGGTGGTGCGCAGGTGGATCCAGTGCTCCGCCGGGTAGTCGTAGAAGGCAAGCAGCTGGTCCAGATCATCCGTGATCTTCGCGGCGGCCTTGGGAAATTTGGCTGCGTAGGCCAGTTTGAACGCGGCGGCGGCGCGGCGGGCGTGATCACGGTCCTCGGCGTTCCAGATCTCCGCCAGGGCCTTCTTCGCGCCGGGATGGGCCGACTTCGGCAGCGCGCCGAGCACGTTCGCGATCTTGTGGAACCAACAGCGTTGCTCCCGGGTCTCGGGAAACACCTCGCGCAGCGCACCCCAGAACCCCAGCGCGCCGTCGCCGATGGCCAGCACGGGGGCGCGCATGCCGCGTCGCTTGCAGTCACGCAGCAGGTCGGCCCATGACCCGGTCGACTCCCGGTAGCCATCGGCCAGAGCGACCAGCTCCTTCGTGCCATCCACACGTACGCCGATCAGGACGAGCAGGCACAGCTTCTCCTCGTCCAGGCGAATGTTGACGTGGATCCCGTCGGCCCAGACGTACACGTAGTCCACACTGGACAAGTCACGCTGGCCGAACGCCCGGGCCTCGTCCTGCCACTGCACGGTCAGCCGGGTGATCGTCGCGGCGGACAGTCCCGCGCCCGTGCCGAGGAACCCTTCCAGCGCCGGCACGAAGTCCTTGCTGGACAAGCCATGCAGGTACAACAGCGGCAGCACCTCGGTGATCTTCGGGGACTTGCGGCACCATGCCGGCAGGATCGCCGAAGCGAACCGCCGCCGCTCGCCGCTGACCGCATCGACACGCTTGTCGTTGACCCGCGGCGCACGCACCTCAACCGCGCCGGCCGAGGTGAGCACCTGCCGCGGCTCGGCCCGGCCGTTACGGACCACGAGGCGCCGGCCGTGCTCATCGACCTCATCCAGGTGCGCGGCGATGTACGCGGCAACCTCAGCCTCCAACGCGGCGGCCAACATGCGCCGCGCGCCCTCACGCACGATCTCGTCGATCAGCGACCCGCCGGTCGTGACGGGCTGCGCCGCCACGGTCGTCCCCGCTGGCGTCGGCTCGGTGTCGGTGACTACGGTGAGCACGGGCGTACCTTCCCGACCCGCGCTGCTAACGCGGGCCTTACTCGATTCCTGGTTCGGACTCGTCGGGAGGGTACGCCTCCCAACGCTCATCCACAGGTTTCGAGCATTGCTCCGGCGCGGGGGTCTGTGGCGATGGCGGTGACCGATTCGCCGCGAGCCTGCCGGGCGCGCGCTGGGTCCTCGCCCTGGTCGCGTGCCCGCCCGGCGGTGTGGTGCTTTCCTCCATCGCGGTGCCTGTCGCAGCTGGACGCTCGGCAGGCTGCAGACTGAGCCCGGGGTCAGTCGATGCCTTCGACGATGCGGAAGTCGCGCTCGACGCCGTCGGAGAGAGCGACCAGCGCCTCGCGGTAGGCCTCACTCTCGTGCGCCGCGACGGCCTGCTCGAAGCTGTCGAACTCGACCAGGACGGTGCGCTCAGCGATTCCGGCGTCATGCCCGACGACCCGACCGCCACGGACGAAGGTCCGACCGCCCCCGGCCCGGACGGCCGGACCGGCCAGCTTGTTGTAAGCAGCCAGCTTCTCAGGGTCTGAAATGGTGCGGTAG
>DASTXN010000058.1:0-11295 GCA_035765515.1 Jatrophihabitantaceae bacterium
GCCGCCGGCGCTGGCCAAGAAGGGCTAGCGCCGGCGTCACCGCCACGCTAGCTGCGGGAGACGGGAACCCCGTGCCCGATGACCGCGATGTGGTTGCCGAACGCACGCAGTCCGTTGGCCCCGCTGGACCAGATGCCGTAGAACTGCCCGCTCATCGAGTTGCCCGCCACGACGACGAGCCGGTTCGCGGTGCCCGGCGCCGGCGCGGCGAAGACGACCACGCCCGCGGTGTGCGGCGCCTCCTGCTTGCCGAAGTTGTTCCGGCGCAACTGGTTGCCGGTGACGACGACGTTGTTGGTGTGCGCGCCCGGCGCCTCGGAGTTGACGATCACGCCGCCCTCGAACGACCGGATCACCTTGTTGTCACTGACGATCGCATCCGTGACGGACGAGTTCGGCAGGTCGGCGGCGACCACGATGCCGCCGACGTCCGGGCCGGTCTTGGTCATGCCCACGCCGCGGATCGTGTTGTTGCGGATGACCATGTTCGACAGGTGGCCGCCCAGGTTCTGGGTCGCGACCACGATCGCGCAGCCGTTGTAGTTGGCCGACATGGAGTTCTGGACGATCACCACGTCATTCGAGCCGTGCAGCTTCGCCTTCGGATTCTGCTTGAGCGCGCCCGGGTTGTTGGCGCCGTTGTCCATCACGCCGATGCCGCCCCGGCCGTTGCCGGTGACATGGTTGCCGCGGATTCGCACGTGCGCGACGCCGAACAGGCTGATGCCGAATGCCTGCCCCACGCGCGAGCGCACTCCGCTACCGGGCAGTGGCGGCGCCTTCGGGTCGATCGTCTTCAGCCCGTTGTCGCGGATCACCGAGTTGGTGACGGACAGGTACGAGGTGTTCTCGGCAAGGATGCCCTGGAAGTGCGCACCCGTGATCGTGACGCCGTTGATCCGCACGTGCTTCGCGGACGAGCCGACGTAGATGCCGATGTCGCAGTGCGTAGCGATCGTCCGGTCGGCGATCCGCTGACCGTTGTGCGCGACGACTGCGGCGCTCAGGCCGGTGCCGCCCACGTTCGAAACGCAGCTGCGCGCGGCTGCCGGAGTGGCCCCGCTCTGCGTCGTGGCCTGCGACGAGGCCAGGCCCGCCGCGACGATCGCGGCGGCAGCGGCGAGCACACCTGTCGCAGTGGCCGCAGTGCGTGCTCTGGAAGTGCCAACATGCATGACGTAATCCCCTCCCGGCCGAACGGCCGCCGGATGCGGCCGACGATACGACTGCAAGCGTTCTCGCGCGTATACACGCGGGCCACCCCCTTCTCCATAAGAATTCGCGATGAATCGGCCGCCCGGCTACCGCCGAGTAGAGTCGCAGCGTTCAGCGCTCGCGCGGACTACGCTGCTTGCGCGCATCACGAGCCGAGGGAGACCGGGGCACGATGTCCAGCAGTGCCGACACCGCCGCGAACGACCTCGGCCGGGGTGGCCGGCTGCCGCGCTCGGCACGCCGCAAGCAACTGCTGGCCGCAGCGCAGGAGGTCTTCGTCGCCAACGGCTACCACGCCGCCGCGATGGACGACATCGCCGAGCGCGCCGGGGTCTCCAAGCCGGTGCTGTACCAGCACTTCCCCGGCAAGCTCGAGCTGTACCTCGCGCTGCTGGACACCCAGGCCGAGCGCTTGTCCGGTGCAGTGCACGAGGCGCTCGCCCGCACCGAGGACAACCGGATGCGCATCCACGGCGTGCTCACGGCCTACTTCGAGTTCGTCGACCGCGACGACGAGGACGGCGCGTTCCGGCTGATCTTCGAGACCGACCTCGGCAACGAGCCGTCCGTCCGCAGCCGCGTCGAGGGCGTCACGCAGAAGACGATGCAGGCCGTCGCCGATGTCGTCGCGGTGGACACCGGTCTGGATCGGGCGGCCGCCGAACTGCTGGCCACCGCCCTGACCGGCGCTGCCCAGGTGGCGGCCCGCTGGTGGCTGGCCAGCGAGCGTCCGGTCTCCCAGTCGGACGCGGTCGGCCTGCTCGAAGGCCTGCTCTGGCGCGGTATCTCGAACTTCCCGCGCCAGTCCGAAGCCTGAGCCTGTCGCTGGTCACGCCGTTCGCTCAGGGCGCAGGGGCTGCGGCGGCATCGGCGCTGCGGCTCGGCTAGCGTGGACAGCCGGACATTCGAAGACGATTCAGGAGGCCCCGCGTGGAGGTCAAGATCGGCGTGCTGCACACGCCGCGCGAGATCGTGGTGGAGAGCTCGCAGACCCCGGACGAGGTCGAAAAGCTCGTCGCCGAGGCGCTCAAGAGCGTGGACGGTCAGCTGTCGCTGACCGACGAGAAGGGCCGCCGGGTCATCGTTCCCGCGAACCTCGTGGCCTACGTCGAGATCGCGCAGGCCGACCGCCGCAGCGTCGGCTTCGTCTCCAGCTGAATCCGGGCCGGGCTCAGCTGGCCAGGCCGAGGGCCTTCATGCGCTCCTCGTGCCGCCCGGTCACCCGGTTGATCAACTCGCCGACGCCGGCCAGTCCGCCGGTCCCCTCGATCATCAGCATCATCAGCGCGTCGCGGTCGGCGAGCACGTGCTGCGTCTGGCTGATCGCCTCCCCCACCAGCCGTCGCGCCCACAGTGCGAGCCGGTCGGCGACGCCGGGCTGCGTGGCGACCGCGGCCTGTACCTCGCGGACGGCGAACTCGGCGCGGCCGGTGTCCGACAGCACGGTGTGGATGAGCTCGCGGGTCGGTTCGTCCACGAATGCGGCGACCTCGCGGTAGAAGTCTGCGGCCATCCCGTCGCCGACGTACGCCTTGACCACGCTCTCCAGCCACGTCGACGGCGAGGTGAGCGAGTGGTACGTGTCCAGCGCGGCGACGAAGGGCTCCATCGCCAGGTCCGGTGCCACGCCCATCGACTGCAGGCGGGCGGCCAGCTGCTGGTGGTGGCCCATCTCGACGGCGGCCATGGCGGCCATCTCGACGCGGCCGGCGAGCGTCGGCGCCATCCGGGCGTCCTCGGCGAGCCGGTCGAACGCGCTCAGCTCGGCGTAGGCGAGGCCGGCGAGCAGGTCGACGAGGGCGTCACGACTGGGCACCGCCAGAGGGTAGCGCCGCGTCCGGAGGCGCCGGCAGGTAGACTGGAGGCGCAAGAGCACCATGAATCTGCGCGTTGACCGCACTGAGCCCAGCTGCACGCCTCCCCCACAAGCACGATTGCGGGTCGCAGGCCGCCAGGATTCGCTCGCAAGAGTTTCGTTATCCGGTCAGCGCTCCTGAACACAGGACGTACATGACCGAGAACTCCACGACAGGCCTGCCCGTCACCGATCCGGAAGCCGAAGTCGAGCCGCTGGCCGCTCGCGCACCGGTGACCCCCGACAGCCCGGCGTTCGCCGACTTCGACATCCATCCCGGCATCATCGCCGCGCTCGCCGACGCGGGCATTGTGCAGACGTTCGCCATCCAGGCGATGACGCTGCCGATCGCGCTGGCCGGCAACGACCTCATCGGCCAGGCGCGCACCGGCAGCGGCAAGACGCTGGGCTTCGGGGTCCCGCTGCTGAACCGGTTGAAGCTGCCCGGCGGCGAGGCGTCCGCGCCGCAGGCCCTCGTCGTCGCGCCGACGCGCGAGCTCGCCGTCCAGGTCGCCGCCGACCTCAGTTCGGCCGGCAAGCAGATCGGCGCGCGCGTCGTGACCATCTACGGCGGACGCGCGTACGAGCCGCAGATCGAGGCGCTGCGCAACGGCGTCGACGTCGTCGTGGGCACGCCGGGGCGGCTGCTCGATCTGGCCCAGCAGGGCCATCTGGTGCTCGGCAACGTCCGCATCCTGGTTCTTGACGAGGCCGACGAGATGCTCGACCTCGGCTTCCTGCCCGACATCGAGAAGATCCTGAAGATGCTGCCCGCGCAGCGCCAGACGATGCTGTTCTCGGCGACCATGCCTGGCCCGATCGTCGCCCTGGCCCGCAGCTTCCTGAACCAGCCGATCCAGATCCGCGCCGAGCACAGCGGCACGCCGCGCACCGACCACATCGACCAGTTCGCCTACCGTGCGCACGCGATGGACAAGGTCGAGGTGCTCGCCCGGATCCTGCAGGCCCGCAACCGCGGCCTGACGTTGATCTTCACCCGCACCAAGCGCACCGCGCAGAAGGTCTGCGACGACCTGATCGAGCGCGGCTTCGCGGCCGCCGCCGTCCACGGCGACCTCGGCCAGGGCGCCCGCGAGCAGGCGCTGCGGGCCTTCCGGTCCGGCAAGGTGGACGTGCTCATCGCCACCGACGTCGCGGCTCGCGGCTGGGACGTCGACGGCATCACGCACGTGATCAACTACCAGGCGCCCGAGGACGAGATGACCTACGTCCACCGCATCGGGCGCACCGCCCGTGCCGGCGCGTCCGGCACCGCGGTGACGCTCGTCGACTGGGACGACATCCCGCGCTGGAAGCTGGTCTGCGACAAGCTGGAACTGCCGTTCCACGACCCGTCCGAGACGTACTCCACCTCGCCGCACCTGTACCTGGAGCTGGACATCCCGCAGGAGGCCAAGGGCACCCTGCCGCGAGCACAGCGCACCCGCGCCGGGCTGGACGCCGAGGCGATCGAGGACCTCGGCGGACGCAGCCCGAAGCCGGCCCGCGGTGGAGACCGCGACGGCGGCCGGGGCGGATCGCGCCGCGGCGGTGACCGGCAGGGCGACCGTCCGGCCGACCGTCCGTCCGACCGCCCGGCCGGCGGTGGCCGCAGCCGCAGCGGCGGTGCACGCAAGCGCACCCGTGGCGGCCGGCCCGCCGCAGCCGAGGGCGCATCCGCCGAGGGCACGACCGACACCGGCGCGCCCGCCACGACAGCGTCGGGCGAAGGCGCTCGTTCGTCGCGCCCGCGTCGCCGCCGCCGCCCGTCCGGCTCCGGCGCGCAGGCCGCGGGCGACTCGGCGAACACGCCCGGCCCCGGCACGGAGTAAACCCAGCCCGATAGGCCAGGATGGACGGCGTGCCTCCCGCCGCATCCACCGACGAGCGCTCGCAGCGTGCGCTGACCGAGTACGGCGCGCGCATGCGCAAGTGGCGGATCGGGTACGGCGTGCTGCTCGCCGTGCTCGTCGTCATCGCGGGCGTGATCGTCAAAATCGCCTACGCGCACGGGGAAATCTCGCACGCGACGCTGTCGACGGCACCGAGCGCGGCACCGTCCGTGCCGTTGGCCGCGCCGGCCGCCGCCCCCACCCAGGCCTGGGCCAGCGACGACCACACCGCGATCGGGACGCCCTACTGGGGCGGCACGGTGATCACGTACTCCACGCATGCGGTGGTCGGACGCGACGCGCTGACCGGCAAGGTCCGCTGGTCGTACACGCGAACGGATCGCACCACGTGCACGGCGGCGCAGATCGGCGGCGTGACGATCGCCGTGTTCCGGCTGCAGGGCAACTGCGACGAGCTCACCGCGGTGGACTCGGGCACCGGCGAGCGGCGCTGGACCCGCACCCTGGACAAGGACGGCCACCCGGTCAACGGCACCCCGCACTTCACCGCGGGCCAGGACACGTTCATGGTGACCACGCCGCAGGTGATCTACGCGATCAGCCCGGACGGGACGGCCGGCGACGGCAACGGCGGCCTGGATCGCTGGGTGTTCAGCGAACCGGGCTGCACCATCAACAGCGCGGTTCTCGGCAGCGCCGGCGCGCTGATCAGCCAGAACTGCGCCAACCCCGATTGCGGCACGCAAAAGTTCTGCGGCGCCGGCCCGCAACTGCTGCTGCGCGACCCGGTGACCGGCGAGAACACCGACAGCTCGAAGAACAAGGGCAACCCGGACCAGATCATCTGGAACCTGATCGGCAACACGTCGGTCCCGGTGTCGGCCGACGATGTGATCAGCGCGGCGGCCAAGGGCAGCAGCAAACTGACCACGTTCAGCGCGTCCGCCGACGACCACGGCAAGGTCCTCGCCACGCTGCCGCTGAGCGCGCCCGTCTCGGGAACCGCGGTTCAGGCGACGGCCACGGCCAACGCCGAACTCGTCCGGCTGGACGGGAACACCTATCTGATCAACGGCACCGGCACGTCCGTGCTCTGGCACGCGGCGACCGACGCGCAGCCGACGGTCGCGAGCGGCGGGACCCTGGCGTCGCCGGAGTTCGTCGTCCCGACCTCGGGAGGGATCGCGGTGCTGGATCCGCAGACGGGCAAGGCGAGCAAGACGTTCGGCGTACCCGCGCCGGCGCCGGGTAGCAGCGTGTACGCGCTCGGCAGCGGCTTCGTGGTCGCAGGGACGCGGACGGTGGTGTACTCGTGAGCCGCCAGCTCGAACTCGGCTCCGGCACGCCGACGACGGTCAACACCGAGCGCGGCCCGATCGCCGCGTTGCAAGCCGGTCCGGCCGACGGGACGCCGGTGCTGCTGGTGCCGGGCTTCACCGGCAGCAAGGAGGACTTCGGCCCGCTGCTCGACCCGCTCGCCGCGGCCGGCCTGCGCCCCGTGGCAATCGACCTGCCCGGCCAGTTCGAGTCCGCCGGCCCGGACGACCCCGGCGCGTACTCCACGGACGAGCTCGGCGCCTGGGTGCGCGGCGCCGCGGCCGCGCTGGGCGGGCGCGTGCACCTCGTCGGGCACTCGTTCGGCGGGCTGGTCGGCCGGGCCGCCGTGCTCGCCGACCCCGCTGCCTTCGCGTCGTTCGTGCTGATGGACTCCGGGCCGGCTGCGCTGGCCGGACCGCGTGCCGAGCGCATCGCGCTGCTCGGCCCGCATCTGCCTACGCTCGGCGTCGCCGGCGTCTACCAGGCCTCGGAGGCGGCGGCTGCGGCCGAACCGGGCTACGTCCCTCCGCCGCCGGACCTGGCCGCGTTCCTGGAGAAGCGCTTCCTCGCCGGCTCTGCCGCGATGCTGCAGGGCATGGGCGACGCGCTGCTCGCCGAGCCGGATCGGGTCGCGGAGCTGGCGGGCGCCGGCGTCCCGCTGCTCGTGATCTACGGCGCGGCCGACGACGCCTGGCCGCCGTCCGTCCAGGACGAGATGGCCGAGCGGCTGGGAGCGCCGGTCGTGGTGGTCCCGGACGCCGCGCACTCCCCCGCCGTCGAGAACCCGCCGGCGACGGCGGCTGCCCTGCTGGAGTTCTGGCAGCGCTGAGGACGAGGATGGGGTCATGACGGACGTCGGCTACTTCGGCCCGGAGAGCCTGACCTGGCGCATACATAGCGAGCCGGTGGCGATGGTCGGCGGGCTGCGGGCCCTCCTGCTGCAGGCGCTGCACCCGGGCGCGATGGCCAAGCTCGCCGAGGTCTCCGATTTCCGCGACGACCCGTGGGCCCGGCTGGAGCGCACCGTCAACTACGTCGGCGTGGTCTCGTTCGGCACCCGTGACGAAGCCGACCGGGCATCGGCGCACGTGCGTGGCGTGCACCGCAAGCTCGGCATCGACGACCCGGAGCAGCTGGCCTGGGTGCACGCCTGCCTCGTCGACTCGTTCCTCGCCGCGTCGCGGGCCGCCGGGATCCGGCTGCGGCCGGCCGAACAGGACATCTACGTGGCCGAGCAGGTGCGCGCGGCCGAGCTGGTGGGCGTGCCGGACGATCGGATAGTCCGCGACGTGGCCGAACTGCGCGCGTTCTTCGACGGCATCCGGCCGCGGCTGAAAGGGACGTGGCAGGCGCGCGCCGCCGCGCGGTTCGTCGTCGCGCCGCCGATGCCGGTGCCGCGCCGGTTCGCGCTACCGGCCCGGCTGGGCTGGACGACGGTGTCGACCCTGGCCGTCGGGCTGCTGCCCGGCTGGGCACGGCGCATGTACCTGCTGCCTCCGTTGCCCGGTGCCAGCATCGCCACCGCGACAGGACTGCGAGCGCTGCGCGGCGCCGTCCGCGCGCTGCCCGCGCAGTACCGGGAGGGCCCGCTCTACCGCGAGGCGAAGGAGCGCGCGGCGCTCACAGCGGCGGCAGCGCAGCCCACGGGCTGACCGGCTGCGAGGCCGCCTGACCCTCGGCACAGTGTTCGCGGTAGTCACACCAGGAGCAGAGCGGTCCCGGCGCCGCGGGGAACACGTCGTCCGGGTCGGCGCCGGACTGGAGGGTGTCGGTGGCCGCGACGATGTCGTCCGCGGTCGCCTCGGCACGCGCGACGTGCCGGGCCAGCGACTCGTCGGTGTGCTCGAAGGACGCGATCTCGCCGGTCGGCAGGTGGTGCAGTTCCACACGGCGGCACGGGCGTCGGAGCGCGCGGCGCACGCCCACGACGTACAGCGCGAGCGCGAGCGACCCGCGGGCATCGTCCACGCTGATACCGGAGCGCCCCGTCTTGTAGTCGACGACGGTGACCGCTTCCCCGCGGACGTCGATGCGGTCGACGCGTCCACTCAGCGCCAGCCGCCGGGTCGGCGCGGCCACCGTGCGCTCGACGCCGATCGGCTCGTCGTCCGGGTCGACGTGCTCGGTGAGGTAGTCGCGCACCCAGCGGGCGGCGACGTCGCGGTAGCGCTGCGACTGGGCGTCGTCCTTGAATCCCAGCGGGCTCCAGGCGCGTTCGGTCAACCGTTCGCCCTCGTCGGGCGTGCGGTTGGCGCGGGGCAGCGACCACCAGCGGGCCAGCGCGGTGTGGACGGCGGCCCCGAGCGTGTTGTGCGCCCACGGCGGACCGGGTCGCGGACGCGGGCGGTCGATATACGTGAAGCGATACCGGCGCGGGCAGTCGAACGCGGCCAGCCGCGACGGCGTGCACGGGAACAGCGGCTGCGGCATCCGCGGCAGCGGGGTGTTCACCGGACCGGCTCGCCGGCGCAGGCGTGCTCGAGCAGCGCCTCGAACGCCTCCGGCTCGGTCAGGCATGCGCCGAGCGGGTTCCGCGTCTTGTTCGTGCCGTGATAATCGGACGATCCGGTCGCCACCAGACCGAGATCGCGCGCGAGACCCGCGGCACGGGCGCGGTCGTCCGGGCCGTGGTCCGGGTGGTCCACCTCCAGGCCGACCAGCCCGGCCGCGGCCATCTCGGCAACCACCTCGTCGCTGACCGTCGGCCCGCGGCGGGTGGCGATCGGGTGCGCGAACACCGGCAGCCCGCCCGCGTCGCGCAGCAACCTGATCATCGTGAACACGTCGGTGTCGGCCTTCGGCTCGTAGTACGGCGAGCGCGACGAGATCGGTCCGGCGAACGCGGCGTCCACGCTGTCGACCACTCCGGCGGCAACCAGGGCGCGGCCGAGGTGTGGACGGCCGACCGGCCCCGTCCCGGCCATGTCCTCGATCTGCGCCCAGGTGATCGGCACTCCGTCGGCGATCATCCGCTCGACCATCGTGCGGCCGCGGGTCAGTCGGGTTTCGCGCAGTCGCGCGCGCTCGGCGCGCAGCGCGATGTCGTCGCGGTCGAACAGGTAGCCCAGCAGGTGCAGCGAGATCCTCCCCCAGCCGCTCGCGGGCTGCCACCGGCACGAGAACTCGGCGCCGGGAACCAGCGTCAGGCCGTCCGGCCGCGCCGCGATCGCCTCGTCCCATCCGGCCGTCGTGTCGTGATCGGTGATCGCCACCACGTCGAGCCCGGCTGCGCGTGCGTTCGCCACCAGCTGCGCCGGCGTGTCGGTTCCGTCCGACGCGTCGGAGTGGGTGTGAAGGTCGATGCGCACGCCGCCACCCTACGGTGGGCGGATGGACGTCCAGGCCTGTGCCGGAGGCATCGTGTTCGACGACGCCGGGCGGTTGCTGCTGATCAAGCGCGCCAACCCACCGTCGGCCGGCACCTGGTCGGTGCCCGGCGGGCGCTGCCGCCCCGGCGAGTCGCGCGAGGACACCTGCGTTCGGGAGGTGGCCGAGGAGACCGGCCTGGCCGTCCGTCCGCTGCACAGCGCGGGGCGCGTGGAGCGGGACGGTCCGGCCGGAACCCGCTACGACATCGAGGACTTCGTGTGTGCGCTGCTCGGTGGCGAGCTGCGGGCGGGCGACGACGCGGCCGACGCGCGCTGGGTGAGCGCCGCAGAGCTGGCCGGTCTCGAACTCGCGCCGCTGCTGTACGACTGGCTGGCCGAGCACGACCTGCTCCCGCGGTGACCGGCGGACTCACAGCAAGCTCCTGCACGGGGCTCAAGGCCGGTGAGCTGAGGCCGATGGCACTATGGGGCCGCACGCCCGCAGTAGACAAGTCAAGGAGAGCCGACCGTGTCGATCAGCTCGGTACTCGGACGAATCCGTCGCCGCCTCGCGCTGGCCTATCAGGTCGGCTGCGCGCGTGATGACCGCGCGCGGTACGGCGTGCAGGTTCCCAGCGGCGTCTGGTTCTGCGACCACTGCAGCGTGCTGCTCTGGGACCAGCCCGCGTTCACACGGCACACCGCGGCGCACGCCGGCGCTTTCGGCTGACGGTCAAGCGCGCAGGACAGCGGCCGGCGCGAGCCGGTCCAGGGCGCGCTGCAGCAGGGTCGCACCCAGCAGCGAGATGCCCGCGGCAACGACCGCACTGACGACGATCGTGCCTGTCGGTAACGGGAACGCCGGCGGTGGAGGTAACGCCGGGTAGACATCCGCGATCCGGTAGACCAGGGCCGTGGCCGTGACCGCGAGCCCCGCGCCCGCCGTCCAGCTCGCGGTCAGCAACGTCGCAAGCTCGATCGACAGCGAGCGGCGATGGGCCGCCGGGGTCAGCCCCATCCGGCGGGCGAGGTGATAGCTCAGCGCGAGGCGGCGCGTGCGGGCCGTGAACGCGAATGTCAGCGCGGTCAGCGCGATCAGACCGGTCAGATAGGCCAGGGCCCGCAGGTAGCCGAAGATCCAGGTCACCGGATGCAGCCGCGTGCTGTTCAGGAACGTCCGCGGCGATACCTCGTAGGAAGCCGGTACGCCGTCGCGCCGCAGCGCGGCCAAGGCGGCCGGGGCGGACGCGTTGCTCGTCCAGACCTCCTCGATGCGATCGGTATCCACCGGCAGTGCCGGCAGCGCGGCGCGGTCGACCACCAGCAGCGGCCGGTACGGGTTGCGCTCGCCCGGGAAGGACGCGCGGGTGCCGACGACCTGTACCGGTATGCGTTCCGACCCGATCGACAGGACGTGCGCGCGCGTGCCCGACGGCGCGTTCACCAGCAGGGCCCGCACACGCGGTCCGCTCCCCCGCAGCTCGCCGACGAGGCCGGCCAACCGGTCGCCGCCGAAGGCGTACCGCGGGAACGACGCGGGGTCGAGGCCGAGCACGCGCACCGCGGCGCCGCCGTCGATCCGCGGCCCCGCCTGGATCATGCTCACCACCGTGCCGGCGCCGTCCAACTGCGGCGTGCTGCCGCGCTGGGCGAGCGTGCCGAACGCGTGCTGCGCCCCGACGTTCGTCTCGTACTTGCGCTGCACCTCGGCGCCGGTCGAGCCGCTCAGCGCCGAGGAGTAGATCAG
>DASTXN010000059.1:0-9529 GCA_035765515.1 Jatrophihabitantaceae bacterium
CGGCTTGATGATTCGCTTGAACAGCGGGTAGCGGTGCTCGGCGTCCGGGTGCAGTTCCACCTCGTCCGCGTCGAAGAACTCGAACCGCATGTTGTAGCCGGTGGCGCAGACGATCACGTCGGCCTCGACACTCGTGCCGTCCACGAGATGGACGGTGCGGCCGTCCAGCCGCGCGATCTCCGGCAGGAAGTGGATGTCGCCCGAGCCGGCCTTAGTGAGGAAGTCAGCGCTGACGGACGGATGTGCCGCCAGCGGCTCGTGATCGGGCTCGGGCAGGCCATAGTTGCTCATCGCGCCGAGCTGTTCCTTGATCACGGCCCGGGCCATTTTCAGGCCCTCCTCCTTCGGGATCTCCGGAGGAGTCATGACCTTGTCCGCGGCGACGCCGTTGCGATACTTCAGCAGCACCCACACGCCGCGGCGGGCCGACACGTAGAGCTTCTTCGCCAGCCAGTTCGGGCTCAGCTCGCCCGCGATGTCCAGCCCCGAGTTGCCCATGCCGACCACGATCACCGTCTTGCCGCGCATGTCGACCGGCTCGAACGGCGTGCGGTACTCGTGGCTGTGCATCAGCACCCCGTCGAAGTGCCCGGGGTAGTCCGGCAGGCGCGGGTCCCAGTGGTGGCCGCTCGCCACGACCAGGTCGGTGTACTCGCGCGTCTCGTCGGTGCTGAGGGTGATCCTCCAGCCGTCCGCAGTGCGCCGTGCGTGCGTGACGGACGTGTTGAACGTGATCTTCTCGCGCAGCCCGAAATGCTCGGTGTAGTCGCGGAAGTACTGGTGGATCAGCGTGTGACTGGGGAAGTCCGGGTAGTCCGCCGGCGCGGGATAGTCCTCGAACTGCAGCCGGGCCGTGGACGTGTCGATGTGCAGCGACGAGTAGCACGCCGACCGCCCGTTCGGGTTGTCGTAGTACCAGTTGCCGCCGACGTCGTCGGACATTTCGAACTGGTCGTAGTCGATGCCGTAGTCGGCCAGCCGCTTCGCCGTCGTGATGCCCGAGCAGCCCGCGCCGATGATCGCCACCTTGGGCGTCCGCTGTTGTGTCGCCACACGGTCACCCTAAGACAGATCAGCCGACACTGCGGCGCAGCGCAAGCACGCGACGCAGCGCCTGCTCGGCCTCTCCCCGGTCCAACCGCCGGTTCGCAACCGCGGCCTGGATCGCGTCCACCGCCTGCTGTCCCTGGCTCACGTCGCGGGCCGAGCAGAGCAGGATGTCCATGCCGGCATCCGCCGCGAGTACCGCGCGAGCGCCGGTGTCGCCGAAGGCCTGCAACGCGCCCGCCTCGATCGCGTCGGTGATCGTTACACCGCGGTACCGGAGCCGGTGGCGCAACTCGTCGTGCACGATCGTTCGCGAGAGACCGGCCGGTAGGTCCGGATCGAGCGCGGGATACGTCGCCCAGGACGTCATGATCATGTCGACGCCCGCGTCGATAGCACTGCCGAACGGCAGTTCGTCGATACTGCGCAGCTCCGAGAGCGGGACGTCGAGGGTGACCGGGCCGAGGTCGGTGTTCTGCGAACGGGTCGCGGCGCCGAGGCCGGGGAAGTGCTTGGCGGTCGTGACCACACCGAGCTGCTGCTGTGCGATCACCGAAGCGGCGCCGCAGTCGGCACACACCTGCGGGTCCATGCTGTACGAGCGCCCGAACTGATCGTCGAAGTTGCCGGGCACGCGGTAGACGTCCAGCACGGGCGCGAGGTTGCAGTTCATCCCGGCGTCGAGCAGGTTCTCCGCGGCGCCGGTGCCTGCCGACTGCGCGGTGGCGACCGGATCGGCCGAGGCACCGATCTGCTTCTCGGAGATCCCTGGCGCCCCGGGTAGGCGCTGCACGATGCCACCCTCCTGGTCGGTCATCAGCAGCAACGGATATCCGATCCCGCTGTCCGCCTGGGCCTGCGCGAGCTCGCGGGTCACCGCCTGGATCTGACTGCGATCACTGCGGTTGATGTTCTCGCCGAAGAAGATGACGCCGCCGACGAGCCCGGCGCGGATCGCATCGAGGAGCTCTTGCGGCGGCACCAGCCCGGGATAGGACCAGATCACGCGCTGCCCGGCCTGTTGGGCCGGGGACAGGTGATGCGGACCGGATCGCATCGACGTGCCGGACGTCCCGACCGGATCGGCGGCGAACGCGCGCGCCGGCGCCAGCAGCCCAGCACCGGCGAGAAGCGCCGCGCCGCCGACCAGCAGACTTCGCCTGCTGACGCCGCCGGCCTCGGCCTCGCCGAGGGATTCCCCGTTCTCGCGTTGGGCCATTGCCGCCTCCTCGTCGACAGTGACGACCACCGGATGAACCGGGCGGGCGAAACGTCCTGCTCGGGCCAGACCTACGGATCGTCCGATATGCGCCACCCACATTGGCATAGACCAATCGGGTGGTCAAGGGTCACGAACGGGTTCGGTCGTACGCGAAAGATCAGGCGTACGCGTAATCGTCTATCGGGAACCGGCCCGCTTCGCGGAACGCGTTCACCGTCGACGTCGGGCGCAGGATGGACGCCTCGCCGTGCGGGTCGAAGTAGTAGCTGCGCGAGGACGCGCAGTTCCCGAGGTTGAACACCGAGTCGTCCAGCTTTGCGGTGACCCGGCCCAGGAACTTCTCGTTGGCCGCGGCCGTCACCTCGAACGTGTCCGCGCCGCGCCGGTGCAGTTCACCGAACAGGCGGGTGATGTGCCGCATCTGCGACTCGATGGTGGTGAAGTACGACAGGCCGCTGTACGAGTACGGGCTCGCCAGCGTGAGGAAGTTCGGGAAGGACGGGACGCTGACGCCCTCGTACGCCTGGAACCGGTTGTCGCGCCACCACTTACCGAGGTTGCGACCGTCTCGCCCGATCACCTCGATCGCGGGAAAGTTCACGTCCCAGAGGTTGAAGCCGGTCGCCAGCACCAGCGTGTCGATCACGGTCTTCGAACCGCCCGCAATGATGCCGTCGCCTTCGACGCGCTCGATGCTGTCGGTGACCAGGTGCACGTGCGGCTTGGTAAACGTCCGGAAGTAGTCGTTGGAGAAGGTCGGACGCTTGCAGCCGAAGTCGTAGTCCGGCGTGAGCTTGCGGCGCAGTTGCGGGTCGGTCACCTGCCGGCGCAGGTGCTGCTCGGCCAGCCGCGCCGCACCGGAGTTGAGCGCGCGCGCCTGCCGGAAGTGCAGCACGCCGGTCACCATCATCGCCTCGAGCAGCGTTGTGTTCACGGCTCGCGCGGCACGCTGCGTGAGCGGAACTCGCGCGAAAAGCCCCTGCAAGACAGGGGGAATCGGCATGTCGATCTTCGGGACGACCCAGATTGCGGTGCGCTGATAGACGGTCAGTTCGGCCGCCTTCCGCGCGAGCTCCGGGATCAGCTGCACAGCCGTCGCACCCGTCCCGATCACCGCGATGCGCTCGCCGGCAAAGTCGTGCGAGTCGTCCCACGCGGCGGTATGCAGGACGGATCCCGCGAAGCTGTCGATGCCGTCGATGTCCGGGCGGTGCGGCTGCGACAGGAACCCGGTCGCGGTGACCAGGAAGCGCGCGGTGATCGTCCCGCCGTCCGCGGTCGACACCCGCCAGAGCCGCTCCGCCTCGTCCCACGCCGCACCCTCGACGGCGACCCCGAAGCGCATGTGCCGGCGCAGGTCGTACTTGTCGGCGACGTGCTCGGCGTAGCGCTTCAGCTCGACACCGGGCGCGAAAAGCCTTGACCAGTAAGGGTTCGGCTCGAACGAATACGAGTACGTCACCGACGCGATGTCGACGGCGAGACCGGGATACCGGTTGACGTGCCAGGTGCCGCCCAGGTCGTTTTCGCGATCGACGATCAGCAGATCGTCCAGGCCCATGCGCTTGAAGGCGATGGCCGCGCCCATGCCGCCGAAGCCGGCACCGACGATCACTACGTCGTGATGCTCGCTCATTTCAGGTGGTCGGTGAGCCGGCCGTGCTCGCCGAACAGCTCCGCGGTCCAGCGCGCGAGCAGCTCGCTGTTGTCGTTGTCGTCCGGGTGGAAGCCGACCTTGTTGTACTCACGGATGCGCCGCACAACCATCGGGCTCAGGAACGGCGAGCGGCGCAATGCGGCGATGCTGCGAGCGAGGCGGCGCGGCTGGTAGGTCGCGCGATCGGCGAGCAGCGACAAGATCGAGTGCAGGGTGACCCCGAAGAGGAAGCTCGCGGTGATGTAGCGCATCGTCCAGATCCGGCGGCGTTCACTGCCGCCTGCGGCGCGGAACACGTCGAACGCGACGGCCTTGTGCTCGGACTCCTCCAGCGCGTGCCACAGCAGCATCGAACGCACCTCGGACGTACCCAGCAGCGCCTGCGCACGCTCGTCGGTCAGCAACGTCTCGGCCAGCGCGGCGGTGTAGTGCTCCAGGGCCGCGGTGACGGCGAGGCAGGTCAGGGGAGGCAGCAGCTTCTCGTAGACGCCGAGTCCGCGCTTCACGGACCGATCCACGCGCCGCGTCGGGTACCCCATCTGCTGCAGCCGTTCGTTCAGCGCGCGGTGCTCGCGACCGTGCGTGACCTCCTGCCCGGTGAACCCGGCGACCTGCTTCTTCAGCTCCGGGTCGGTGATCAGGTCGGCGTGCTTGCGGACCGAGCGGACGAAGAAGTCCTCGCCCTCGGGGAACATCGCCGACAGCACGGCCACCACGTGGCTCATGATCAGGTCGCCGTCGACGTAGTGCCGGTCCAGCGAACCGGTCGGGTAGTCGAACTTGATGCGACGGGTGCGGACGTCGCGAGCCGGAACCCTTCGGGTGGACGTCATAGCGCTACCTCTTCGCCTGTCGCTGTCGGTTTCGACGCCAAGTGTCTGCGACACCGTGTTCCACTAGGTTGACGCTAACTCCGCACCCACCGGCTCGCAACCCTGCCGCCCGGGATCAGCGGCCCGCCGGGCCGAGTTGCGCCCCGCACATGGTCAACTTCCTGCGCGAGTGGCGACTTCGGGTGCCCAGTGGCGACTTATAACTCGCCACTCGCGGGGTTAAGTCGCCACTCGCGTGGGCCTTACCCGGACGTGAGGGCGGCGCGAGCGGCGGGGACGGCGGCGGCGCGGTCCGCTGCGGACAGTCCGATCCGGGTGCGCCGATCGAGCAGGTCGTCGACGTCGAGGGCGCCCTCGTGCCGGACCGCGTAGATCAGCTCCGCGGCGCAGGTGTCGACGCCCGCGCACACCGGCTCGAGCAGGGCCGGATCACCACCCGCCGCCGCGACGACGTCCACGGCCTGCGTGCCGTAGCGGCGCACCAGGTGCGCCGGCGCCGGGATCCGGGCCAGCGTGTCGCGTGCGGCCGCGCCCACCAGCGGTACGTCGCGGGTACGGCACGGTCCCGCCTCGGCGCCCGAGACCGCCAGCGCGGCATCCACGGCGTCCTGCGCCATCCGGCGGTAGGTGGTCAGCTTGCCGCCGACGACGGTCACCAGGCCGTCCGGCGCCGTGAGCACGGCGTGCTTGCGGGACAGGTCCGCGGTGCGCTCGCCGGACGCGTCCAGCAGCGGCCGAAGGCCGGAATAGGTGCCGAGCAGGTCGCCACGCCCGATCGGTTCGGCAAGGGCCGTGTTCACGGTGTCGAGCAGAAAGTCGATCTCGGTGTCGGAGGGCGTTGGCACGTCGGGCACCGGGCCGGGCGCGTCCTCGTCGGTGAGGCCCACGTAGACGCGGTGGTCCGGGGCGGGCAAGGCGAAGACAAAGCGATTTGTCGACTCGGGGACGGGGACGGTGAGGCCGGCTCCCAGGCCCCCGAACGCGGACTGCGGCAGCACCAGGTGGGTGCCGCGGCTCGGCCGCAGCCGGACGTCCGGCGCGACCTCGCCGGCCCAGACCCCGGCCGCGTTCACCCCCCTCCGCGCGCGGACCTCGAACCGGGTCCCGCGTAGGCCGTCGGTCAGCACAGCGCCGGATCCGGCCACCTCGGTGGCGGCGCATCGCGTCAGCACGCGCCCGCCGGCGGCGGCGGCGGTGCGGGCGAGCGCGACCACCAACCGGGCGTCGTCGCACAGCTGCCCGTCCCAGGCGAGCAGCCCGCCGCGCAGCCCGTTCGCCCGAATCGTCGGCGCGAGCTCGCGCACCTACGCCGCGTCGACGCGCCGGGATCGCGGCAGCACCGAGCCGGGCGTGCCGGCCGCGCGCCTCAGCAGGTCACCGGCTGCAAAGCCGCTGCGCACCAGGGTCGCGAGCCCGGCTCGGACGGACGGCAGCAGCGGCACCACCTGCGGGAACGGGGCAACCAGGTGCGGCGCGGTCCGGGTCATCAGCACGTGCCGCTCGACTGCGCTCTCGTGCGCGATACCCACCGCGCCGGAGGCCAGGTAGCGCAGCCCGCCGTGGACCAGCTTCGAGCTCCACCGGCTCGTCCCGAAGGCGAGGTCGTGCTTCTCGGCGAGCACCACCGACAGGCCGCGGGTCGCCGCGTCGAGCGCCACGCCCGCGCCGGTCACGCCCCCGCCGATGACAAGCAGGTCGACGACCTCACCGGCGGCCAGGGCGTCCAGGTCGCGGGCCCGCCGCTGCCGGTTGAGCGAGGCGTCTGCCGACGGCGTACTCACGGCGCCAGGTACCGGTCGAGCAGCTCGCGCAGCTGCGCGTCGAGGACGTCGAGGCCCACGCGCCCGTCGACCAGAACGGGCGCGGTGAGCACGAACGGCCACGCGGTCAGCCAGACGGCGCGGGCCAGGGTCGCCGGGTCGCCCGCGCGGATCGTCCCGTCATGGTCGGACAACGCGGCTTCGAGCAGGTGCAGCTGCGCCGCGGTGGACGCGCCCTGCCGCTGCAGCAGGTAGGGCAGCAGGAACTCCGGGTCGACGTCGATGATCTTGCGCAGCAGCGGATGGGTGCGCAGCGCGGTGACGAAGCCGCAGACGGACGCGACCAGAGCGCCCCGCGATGTCCGCCCCGCGGGGAACTCGCCGGCGGTGAGGGCGGCGAACTCGCGCGTGGTCAGCGCACCCAGCACGGCCTGCACGTTCGGCCAGCGCCGGTACAGCGTGGCGCGCGAGACCCCGGCGTGGCGGGCGATATCGGCCATGTTGAGCCGCCGCATGCCGACCGCCAGCAACAGCTGGTAGGCCGCGTCCAGAATCGCCTGGTCCGCGATCGCGTTCGGCGCCACGCGGACCCGTTCCTCGAGCGCCGTGTTGCGTTGCTGCGACACCATGTGTCAAAGTGTATCAGTGAACGATGAGCGCTCGCGCGAAGAGCCCGCGCGTGGCGCGAGTGCAGCGAGCTTGCCACTCGACCCGAGTGATCCACCGCCGCCGGCTACGCCCGACTTGGCGGGGGGACCCCCACTGCGTTCTGTGGGATGGTCGCGAGGGTCGAATCGCGCGGGGAGGGAAATGGAGTCGGAGCTGCCGGTCGTGCAGATGCGGCCGTACCGCTGGGGCGACCCGGCCCACGAGACCGCGCTGCCCGAACTGGCCCGGCAGGCCCTCACCGCACTCGGTGCGCAGGCGCCGCCGACCCCCGTGGATCCGGCCGCGGCCCGGCTCCCGGCGCCCCGACTGGCAACCGACGCGCTCGCGGCGCTGGCGGGCGCGGTCGGCGCCGAGCACGTCCGCACCGACCAGCAGGCGCGGGTCGCCCATACCCGCGGCTGGTCGACGCCCGACCTGCTCAAGCTGCGCGCGGGCGACGCGTCCGACGCGCCGGACGCGGTCGTCCTGCCCGGCAGCCATGACGAGGTCGTCCGCGTGCTGGCGCTATGCACCGAGCGCCGCATCGCAGTAGTGCCCTTCGCCGGCGGGACGTCCGTGGTGGGCGGCCTCGTCGCGTCCGGCGATGGCTTCACCGGCGTGATCGCCCTGGACGTCGGTCGGCTCGACGCGCTGACCGAACTCGACGAGGTCTCGCGCACCGCGACCCTGCAGGCGGGCGTGCGCGGCACGCACGCCGAGGCACTGCTCGGCGAGCACGGCTACACGCTGGGCCACTTCCCGCAGTCGTACGAGGGCGCGAGCATCGGCGGGTACGCGGCCGCGCGGTCCGCCGGGCAGTCGTCGGCGGGCTACGGCCGGTTCGACGAGATGGTGGTCGGACTGGCGGTTGCCACGCCGCGTGGCACGATCCGGCTCGGCACCGCCCCGAAATCTGCCGCGGGGCCCGATCTGCGCCAGCTGTTCTTGGGCTCGGAGGGAACGCTCGGCGTGATCACCGAGGTCACGGTGCGGATCCGTCCGCGTCCGCAGGAGCGGGTCTTCGACGGCTGGCGGTTCGCGTCCTTCGACGAAGGCGCCGCCGCGCTGCGCCGCCTGGTCCAGGACGGTCCGCTGCCGACCGTGCTGCGCCTGTCGGACGAGGCCGAGACCGCCGTGAACCTGGCCGACCCGTCGGGTTCGGGTGGCGCGCCCGCAGCGGGCGGCTGCCTGGCGATCGCCGGCTACGAGGGCACACCGGCCGATGTGCCCGCTCGCCGGGCAGCCGCGTCCGCCGTCCTGGCCGGCGCGGGTGGCGAGAACCTGGGTACCGGTCCGGGCGAGGCGTGGCGCACCGGCCGGTACCACGCGCCGTACCTGCGCGACCCGCTGCTGGATGCCGGCGGGCTGGTCGAGACGCTCGAGACGGCGACGTTCTGGTCTAACCTGGCCGCGCTGCGGGCCGCCGTCACGACCGCGCTGACCGACGCCCTGACCGCGCAGGGCACGCCGCCGGTCGTGCTCTGCCACATCTCGCACGTGTACGAGACCGGCGCCTCGCTCTACTTCACCGTGCTGTGCGCGCAGGGTGCCGACCCGCTGGCGCAGTGGGCCACGGCGAAGGCCGCGGCCAACGCGGCGATCCGCGCGGCCGGTGCAGCGATCACGCATCACCACGGCGTCGGCACCGACCACCGCGCGGCCTATCACGACGAGATCGGCCCGCTCGCGCTCGAGGCGCTGCGCGCGGTCAAGGGCGTGCTCGACCCGGCGGGCGTCATGAACCCAGGGGTCCTGCTGTGACCGAGTGTTGGCCGCGCAGCGGCTGCGTCGATGGGGGTGCCCCCGCTTGCGGGGGAGGGTCGGCCGGCTACGGGGCCAAGTCGTGACGGCGCCGCGGGCGTTCACCGCACTGGTGAACCCGATCGCCGGCGGGGGCCGGGCGGCACAGCGCTGGGCCCCGATCGAAGCGCTGCTGCGCGCGGCCGGGGCGGACGTCCGGGCCGAGCCGACCCGCAGCCGCGAGCACGGAGCCGACCTGGCCGCCAGCGCAGCCGCCGCCGGACGCGTGGTGGTGGCCGTCGGCGGCGACGGCCTGGTCCGCGACGTCGCCGGCGGCGTGGTCCGGGCCGCCGGCACAGCACCGGGCGCCGCGATGGCGATCGTCCCGGCCGGGCGCGGCAACGACCTGGCGCGCAAGCTCGGGTTGCCGTCCGCTCCGGACGCGATCGCCCGGCTGCTGATCACCGGGCAACCCCGCGCGCTGGACGTGATCGACGCGGGAGGCGTGATCGTCCCGGGCAACGTCTACGCGGGCATCGACGCGGTCGCGAACGAGCGGATCAACAACTCGCGGATGCTGCCGGGCCTGCTGGCCTACCGGCTCGCACCGGTTCTCGCGGTC
>DASTXN010000060.1:0-39065 GCA_035765515.1 Jatrophihabitantaceae bacterium
GCCGCGGGTGTCACCAACGGCGCGAGGGCGGCGTCCGCGGCATCGACGTCCGGCGCGCAGCCGAGCAGGGCGTGCTCGCGTGCGTCGTACGCCCAGGCCGTCGCACGGGCCGGCCAGCGATGGTGGAAGGTCAGCGCCGCACCGTGGTCGATCAGGTACGGCGCCCCGTGCCAGAACAGCATGTTCGGGTTGCGCCACGACCGGTCCACGTTGCCGATCAGCGCGTCGAACCAGAGCGCCCGGCCGGCGAAGGACGCGTCGAGCGGGAACGCCGACACGTCCAGGTCGAGCGCACCGGGCAGGAAGTCCACGCCGAGGTTCAGGCCGGGGCTCGCACGCAGCAGGTCCTGCACCTCTTCGTCCGGCTAGTTGGCGGCCAGCACCGGATCGACCACGAAGGTCACCAGCCGCGGAACAGGCAGGCCGAGTGCGGTGGCCAGCCCGGCGCACACGACCTCCGCGATCAGCGCCTTGCGGCCCTGGCCCGCGCCGGAGAACTTGACGACGTACGTACCGAGGTCGTCGGCCTCCATCAGGCCCGGCAGCGAGCCTCCCCCGCCGGCTACGCCCTCATTGGCGGGGGGACCCCCACTTCTCACGCAGCGGCGTGACGTAGCGCAGCGCGGTGACGGAGGGCAGCACGGTGGCGGCGGGAAGCACGCGCACGAGCCTACGATCTCACCAGTTGGCGGGGAGGTAGTCCTTCAAGAAGCAGCCGTACAGGTCGACGCCGGCCTCGCCCTGGACGATCGGGTCGTAGACGCGGGCCGCCCCGTCCACCAGGTCCAGCGGCGCGTGAAAGCCTTCCTGGGCAAGGCGGATCTTGGTGTAGTGCGGGCGCTCGTCGGTGATCCAGCCGGTGTCGACGGACGTCATCAGGATCCGGTCCGTCTCGAACAGCTCGCCGGCGCTGGTACGCGTGAGCATGTTCAGCGCGGCCTTGGCCATGTTCGTGTGCGGGTGCCCGGGACCCTTGTACCCGCGTCCGAACACGCCCTCCATCGCCGAGACGTTGACGACGTACTTGCGCCGCGCCGGGCTCGCGGCCAGCGCAGGCCGCAGCCGGTCGACGAGGACGAACGGCGCGATCGTGTTGCACAGCTGCACCTCGAGCAGCTCCAGCGGATCGATCGTGCCGACGTGCTGCGTCCAGCTGTTCACGGTGTGCAGGTCCGGGACGAGCCCGCCGGCGTCCACGGCGCTGTTGTCCAGATGGCGTTGCAGTGACGCCGATCCGGCCACCATCGCGAGCCGCGACAGCTGCTCCCCGGACACCGGGCCGGCAAGATGCGGGAGCGGATGCTCGGCGAGCGCGCCGGCGAGTGCCGCAGGGTGCGCGTCCGAGACGTGGTCGAACGTGAGCACCTCGGGCAGCTCACCGCCGGGCAGGGGTTCGGCTTCCGCGGCGGCCAGCGGTGCGTACGCGCCGGGGGAGCGGCGGACGGTCTGCGCCGCGTTGTTGATCAAGATGTCCAGCGGGCCGGCGGCCGCGACCGTGTCGGCCAGGGTGACCACCTGCGCCGGGTCGCGCAGGTCGATGCCGACAATCCGCAGCCGGTGGATCCAGTCGGCCGCGTCGGGCAGCGCCGTGAACCGCCGCACCGCGTCGTTGGGAAAGCGCGTCGTGATCGTCAGGTGCGCGCCGTCGCGCAGCAACCGCAGCGCGATGTACATCCCGATCTTGGCCCGGCCCCCGGTCAGCAGTGCGCGGCGCCCGGTCAGGTCCGTCCGCGCGTCCCGCTTCGCGTGGCTGCTCGCGGCGCAGGACGGGCACAGCTGGTGGTAGAACGCGTCGACCTGCGTGTAGTCCTGCTTGCAGATGTAGCAGGGCCGCGGCCGCAGCAAGGTGCCCGCGCTCGCACCGGCGGCGGACGACACGAGCGGCAGGCCCTCGGTCTCGTCGTCGATGCGGTGCGGGGAGCCGGTCGCGGTGGCCGCGACGACCGCGCGGTCGTTCGCGGTGATCGCATCGCGGCGTTCGATGCGCCGGGCGCGTTTGACGTGCTTGAACACGCGGGCGGTCGCGCGGCGGATCGCCAGCGCGTCCGGGTGATCCGGCGGCAGCGACTCGCTAGCGGCGAGCACCTTCAGGCAGACGGCCAGCTCGTCGGGATCGAGCCCGGGCCGGTCCGGCGGGGAAACGTCGTGCGTCACCCGGACACGGTATGCGACCGGGTGCCCCGGACCTGACCGACCATCGCCCGGACGTCGGCGACGTCACCCAGGTGGCGCAGCTTGTCGGGGTTCACGACGGCGTGGACGGCGACGACCTGGTCGTCCGCGATCTGCAGCACGAACACGCTCGCGATCTTGCCGTCGGCGGTGCGGGTCACCGCGCCGGGCTGGCCGTTCAGCAGCACCGGGTCGAGGCTGACACCGAACTGGTCCGCCTGGCCGAGCAGGCCGACGAACAGCCGCAACACCCGGTCGACCCCGACCAGCGTGCGCGCGACGGCCGGCGCCTTGCCGCCGCCGTCGGCGTGCCACTCGACGTCCGCGGCGAGCAACTGCTTGAGCGCGGCCAGGTCACCGCGGTTGGACGCGGCGAAGAACCGTTCGGCCAGTTCGGCGCGTCGCTGTGGCGAGGACTCGTACCGCGGCCGGCGCTCGTCCACCTTCGCCCGGGCGCGCACCAGGATCTGCCGGCAGTTGTCCTCGGTGCGGTCGACGAAATCGGCGACCTCGGCGAACTCGTAGCCGAACACGTCCCGCAGCAGGAACACCGCGCGCTCGATCGGGTTCAGGCTCTCCAGCAGCACCAGGAAGGCCATCGAGAGAGACTCGGCCAGCTCGGCCCTTCCGGCCGGCCCCAGGTTGTCCGGCAGGCTGTCGTCCAGCACCGGTTCCGGCAGCCATTCGCCGACGTACGACTCGCGCCGCCGCCGCGCCGAACTGAGCACGTCCAGCGACAGCCGGGTGACCGTGGTCGTCAGGTACGCCTTCGGGTTGTCCACCACGGTGCCGTCGCGCAGCGCCCGGTGGTAGCGCAGGAACGCCTCCTGCAGCGCGTCCTCGGCCTCGGTGACCGTGCCGAGCATCCGATACGCGATCGAGAACAGCAGCGGACGCAGTTCGGCGTACAGGTCGGCGGTGGCGACGCTCACACCTCGCAGGATGTCACAGCCGCCGCGGGTGCGTCGTCCCCTGAACAGGAACGCGAAGAACGAAGGAGCACATGATGCGAGTACTCGTGGTCGGAGCGACCGGCGTGGTCGGACGGCAGCTCGTCCCGATGCTGCGCAGCAGCGGACACGACGTGATCGGCACCAGCCGCAGCGAGCGCGGCATGGCGACCGTGGCTCAGTTGGGCGGCACGCCGCTGCAGCTGGACGTGCTGGACCGGTTGGCCGTGCAACGCGCCGTGGCCGAGACCAAACCGGACGCGATCGTGCACCAGGCGACCGACCTGTCCGCGCTTGGCAACGACTTCCGGCACTTCGACAAGCTGTTCGCGGGAACCAACCGGCTGCGCACCGTGGGCACCGAGAACCTGTTCGCGGCCGGGCGCGAAGCCGGCGTGCAGCGATACGTCGTGCAGAGCTACCGGTGGGGATTCACCGACGCCGACGGGGTGATCGATCCGAATCCTCCGAAGGCCTTCCGTGAATCAGCCGCGGCGCTGCTGCGTCTCGAGCAGCTGGTGCGCGAGACGCCGGGGGCGGTGGCGCTGCGCTACGGCGGCTTCTACGGCCCGGGCACGTCCCTGGCCGAGGGAGGCCCGCAGATCACCGCGATCCGCAAGCGGATGATCCCGATCATCGGCTCGGGCAACGGCTACTGGACGTTCCTGCACACGTACGACGCGGCGAGTGCGGCGCTGGCCGCGCTGACGCAGGGCGAGGGCGTGTACATGGTCGTGGACGACGAGCCGGCCCAGACGAAGGTGTGGTTGCCGTACCTGGCGGACGTGCTCGGAGCGAAGCCGCCACGGCACGTGCCGGAGTGGCTGGGACGGCTGGCCGCGGGACCCGGCGGCGCGTGGCTGATGACCACCGCGCCCGCGGCGTCCAATGCGGTAGCCAGGCGTGAGCTGGGCTGGGCACCGAAGTACGCCTCGTGGCGGGACGGCTTTCGCGCCGAGCTCGGCGGTTAGCGGTCGCGCGCCGGACGCTGGCGGGTCGGCGCGTCCGGGTCGTCGGTGGTCATCGGGCGGACCACGGCGTACGTGCCGTGGTCCTCGACCATCAGGTAGTTCGCATCCCAGCGGTGCCGCAGCGCGGCAGGCCACGACACGGTGCCGTTGTGGGTCAGCTTGACCTCGACCTGGGGGACTGGACGCTTGGCCACGGGATCAGTCTAGGAGAACGTCACGCGATTGCGCCCGTTTCGCGCAGTTCGCTCAACTCGCCGTCGGTGTAGCCGGCCTCCGCGAGCAGCGCCGCCGATTCGCCGCCGACCGCGGTGAGTTCGCGTGTTGCGGCCGGGGTCGCGGAGAACCTCGGGGCGGGTCCGGCGACCGTCGCGTTGCCGACCTGGACGTAGCTGGCGCGCGCCACGTTGTGCGGGTGCTGCGGTGCCTCCTGCAGCGTCAGCACCGGTGCCACGCAGGCGTCCAACGGTGCGAACAGCTCGGCCCACTCGTCGCGGGTGCGGGTGCGGAACGCCTCGGTGAGGGTCTTCTCGCACGCCTCCCACTGCGCGGGGTCGTACGGCGAGGCCGTTGTCGCCGGATCGAGCCCGAGGCCTTGGACGAGGGCCGCCCAGAACTGCGGTTCGAGCGCGCCGACCGCGACGTACCGCCCGTCCGCGCACTCGTAGCAGCGGTAGTTCGGTGCGCCTCCGTCGAGCATGTTCGCTGCGCGCTCGTCTCGCCACCCGCCGTTGCCCAGGAACGTGCGCGTCATCGAACCCAGGTAGCCGGCGCCCTCGGTCATCGCCGCGTCGATCACCTGGCCCTCACCGGTCGCGCGAGCGTGCAGCAACGCGGCGAGCAGCCCGGTGGCGAGGAACATCGAGCCGCCGCCGAAGTCGGCGACGTAGTTGATCGGCGGCACGGGTGGACCGTCCTTCGGACCGATGCCGTGCAGCAGGCCGGTGATGGCCAGGTAGGTGATGTCATGCCCGGCTGTCTGCGCCAGCGGGCCGTGCTGCCCCCAGCCGGTCATCCGCCCGTAGACGAGCTTGGGGTTGCGGGCCAGCACGGCGTCCGGTCCGATGCCGAGCCGCTCGGCCACGCCCGGGCGGAAGCCCTCGATCAGCACGTCGCAGCGCTCGGCCAGGCGCAGCAGAACCTCGGCTCCGCCCGGCTTGCGCAGATCGAGCTCGATCGAGCGCCGGCCGCGTCCGAGCGGCCCGGCGGCCAGCGTGCTGCCGAGGTCGCTGGTGCCGATCTTGTCGACGCGGATGACCTCCGCGCCCAGGTCGGCCAGCAGCATGCCGAGGAACGGGACGGGCCCGATCGCCGGCAACTCCAGCACGCGGACCCCGCTCAGCGGACCGGGCACGCCCGCCCCCTTCTCCCTGTTAGAACTTCTCGCTCGTCTCGGCCTTCTTGCGCAGCAGCGCATTCGGCTCGAACCGGTCGCCGTACTTCTTGGCGAACTCGTCGGCGCGCACCACCAGGCCGCGCACGCCGGTCTCGCCCAGATCGTCCAGCCGCTGGAAGCCGTTGATGTACTGCAGCACACCGCCGGTCCACGCCGGGAAGCCGATACCCATGATCGAGCCGATGTTCGCGTCCGCGGTCTGCTCGATCACGCCCTCCTCGACGCAGCGCGCCGACTCGACCGCCTCGATGACGAGCATCCGCTCGGACAGCTCGTGCAGGTCGACGTCGGCCGGATCGCCGGTGACGGGGAAGTGCTCGGCCAGGCCGGACCACAGGCCCAGCCGCTTGCCGTTCTCGTCGTAGTCGAAGAAGCCGGCGCCGCGCAGGCGTCCGGGGCGGCCCAGCTCGACCATCTTCTCGACGACCTTCTCCGACGGGTGGGCAGGGTAGGTCCGGCCCTCGGCCTCGGCTGCCTTGCGCGTCTCGTTGCGGATCTTGAGGAACAGCTCCATGTTCAGCTCGTCGGCCAGCTGCAGCGCGCCGACCGGGTAACCGGCCTGCGTGGTCGCCTGCTCGATGGTCGACGGGGCGATGCCCTCGCCGAGCATGGCGATCGCCTCGTTGACGAACGTGCCGATTACGCGCGAGGTGAAGAAGCCGCGGCTGTCGTTGACCACGATCGGCGTCTTCTTGATCTGCTTCGCGTAGTCCAGCGCACGAGCCAGCGCGGCGTCCGAGGTCTGCTCGCCGCGGATGATCTCCAGCAGCGGCATCTTGTCGACGGGGGAGAAGAAGTGCAGGCCGATGAAGTCCGCTTTGCGCTGCACACCTTCGGCCAGACCGGTGATCGGCAGCGTCGAGGTGTTCGAGCCGAGCAGCGCGTCCGGGTTCACGACCGGCTCTGCCTCGCTGAATACCTGGTGCTTGAGCTCGACGTTCTCGAACACGGCCTCGACGATGAGGTCGCAGCCGGCCAGGTCGGCGTAGTCGGCGGTCGGGGTGATGCGCGCGAGCACCTCGTCGGCTTTCTCCTGCGTGGTCTTGCCGCGCGAAACCGCCTTGTCCAGCAGCTTCTTCGAGTAGCCCTTACCCTTCTCGGCCGCCTCCATGGACACGTCCTTGAGCACGACGTCGATCCCGTTGCGGGCGCTCACGTACGCGATGCCCGCGCCCATCATGCCGGCGCCGAGCACGGCGACCTTCTTCGCCGGACGCGGCTCGTAGCCGTCCGGACGCGAGCCGCCGGCGTTGATCGAGTTCAGGTCGAACCAGAACGCCTGGATCATGTTCTTCGCGACCTGGCCCTTGGCGAGGTTGACGAAGTAGCGGCCCTCGATGGTGAACGCGGTGTCGATGTCGACCTGAGCGCCCTCGACCGCGGCGCACATGATGTGGTGCGGTGCGGGCATCGGCGCGCCCTTGAGCTGCTTGCGCAGGTTCGCGGGGAACGCGGGCAGCATGCCGGCGAGCTTCGGGCTGGACGGCGCGCCGCCCGGCATCCGGTAGCCCTTCGCGTCCCACGGCTGGACTGCCTCCGGGTTCGCCTTGATCCACGCCCGGGCCTTGTCGAACATCTCCTCCGGCGTCGCGGCCAGTTCGTCCACGATGCCGACCTCGACGGCCTGCGCGGGCTTGAACCGGTTGCCCTGCAGCAGCACCTTCATCAAACCGTCCGCCAGGCCGAGCAGGCGCACGATGCGGGTGACGCCGCCACCGCCCGGCAGCAGGCCGAGGGTGACCTCGGGCAGGCCGAACTGCGACTTCGGGTTGTCCAGCGCCACACGGCGGTGACAGGCCAGCGCGATCTCCAGACCGCCACCGAGCGCCGCGCCGTTCAGCGCGGCGACGACCGGCCTGCCCAGCGTCTCCAGCCGGCGCAGGTCCGCCTTGATCGCGGTGACGCCGGCGAGGAACTGCTCGGCGTTGTCGTCGTCCACCTGCGCCAGCAGGTTCAGGTCACCGCCGGCGAAGAACGTGTCCTTGCCGGACGTGACGATCACGCCGGTGATCGAGTCCTTCTCCGCATACAGCCGATCGACCGCTGCCTTCATGGAGGCCTGGTAGGCGCCGCTCATCGTGTTCGCGCGCTGGTTCGGGTCGTCGATCGTCAGCGTGACGATGCCGTCCGCGTCCTGGTCCCAGCGGATGGTGCTCTCAGTCATCAGATTCGCTCCACAATCGTCGCAACGCCCATGCCGCCGCCGACGCACAATGTCGCCAGGCCGTAGCGCTGGTCGCGGCGCTCCAGTTCGTCGATGAGGGTGCCGAGGATCATCGCGCCGGTGGCGCCGAGCGGGTGGCCGAGCGCGATCGCGCCGCCGTTCACGTTGACCTTCTCGTGCGGCACGTTCAGGTCCTTCATGAACTTCATGACGACCGCGGCGAACGCCTCGTTGACCTCGAACAGGTCGATGTCCTCGACGGACAGGCCAGCCTTGGCAAGCGCCTTCTGCGCGGACGGCGCCGGGCCGGTGAGCATGATCGTCGGCTCGGATCCGACGACGCCGGTGGCCACGATGCGGGCGCGCGGGGTGAGGCCGAGGTCGGTGCCAGCCTGCTCGCTGCCGATCACGACGAGCGAGGCGCCGTCGACGATGCCGGACGAGTTGCCCGGCGAGTGCACGTGGTTGATCTTCTCGACCCAGTGGTACTTCTGCAGCGTCACCGCGTCGAAGCCGCCCATCTCGCCGATGGCGGCGAACGAGGGCTTCAGGGCGCCGAGCGACTCCGGCGTGCTGCCCGGGCGCGGGAACTCGTCGTGGTCGAGCACGACGGTGCCGTTGATGTCCTTCACCGGGATGACGGAGCGGGCGAAGGCGCCGTTCGCGATGGCCTTGGCGGCGCGGGTCTGCGACTCGGCGGCGAAGGTGTCGACGTCCAGGCGGCTGAAGCCCTCCATGGTGGCGATCAGGTCGGCGCCGACGCCCTGGGGGACGAAGCTGACGTCGTAGGCCGTCTCGGGGTCCATCGCCCACGGGCCGCCGTCCGAGCCCATCGGTACGCGCGACATCGACTCGACGCCGCCGGCGAAGATCAGGTCCTCCCAGCCGGAGCGCACCTTCTGCGCGGCGATGTTGCATGCCTCCAGGCCGGAAGCGCAGAACCGGTTGAGCTGGAAGCCCGGGCCGGAGTTGACGAAGCCCGCGGCGATGGCCGCGGTGCGTGCGATGTCCGCCCCCTGCTCGCCGACCGGCGACACCACGCCCAGGATGATGTCCTCGACGCGTGCCGGGTCCAGCCCGGGGTTGCGCGACAGGGCCTCGTCGATCAGGCCGGTGACCAGCGAGATCGGCTTGATGCTGTGCAGCGATCCGGTGTCCTTGCCGCGCCCTCGCGGGGTCCGGATCGCGTCGTAGACGTACGCCTCGGTCATTTTTCGCTCCACCAGATCTCGCTCGGGCTCATCTTCTCGCTCCAACAGTGCGTGGGCTGATCCGTCGATCCTGTCAGTATCACTGTCACAGTTGTCAAGTGCCAGTGACTGTGTGATTGGTCTACGCTGCCGGACATGGCGACGACTGCGGCGGATCGGGCGGCCGGTCCCGACACCGTCGAGACCCCGGCCGCGGTGCACGCCGAGGAGTTCACGATCGACGAGCTCGCGGCGCGCACCGGCATGACGGTGCGGACGGTGCGTTTCTACGCCGCCGAGGGACTGCTGCCGGCACCGGAGCGCCGCGGCCGCGTCGCGTATTACGGCGCCCGGCACCGGCTGCGACTCGATCTCATCCGCACGCTGCAGGAGCACGGGTACACGCTGGCGGCGATCGACCGCGTGCTGGCCCGCATTCCCGAGGACGCCGAGCCGTCCGAGTACGCGGTCCACTCGGCCGTGCTCGCGCCGTGGCTGCCGGCACAGGTGGAGGAGCTCGACCGGGCCGGCCTCGAGCGGCGCGTGGGCCGGCGCCTGGACGACGGCGAGCTCAGCTACCTGGCCACGATCGGCGCACTCGAGGCCTGCGGCGACGACCGCTACCGGACGTCGCCGGCGCTGCTCGGACACGCGGTCGAGCTGATGCGGCTGCCGGTGCCGGCCAGCGTGCTGCACGAGTCGGCCGAGATCATCGGCGCGCACGCCACTGCGGTTGCCGACGGCCTGACCGATGTGTTCGTGAAGGGCATCTGGGGCCCGTATCAACGCGGCGAGCTCGACGACGAGCAGGTGGTCGCGATGCTGTCGCGGCTGCGTCCACTCGCCGTGCAGGGACTGGTCAGCGCGTTCGTCCGCGCCGCCGACCACGCCGCACGAAGGAACCTGTCCTAGGGCCGGCGGCTGCAGAGCTGTTCGCTCGGGGGAAGCTTGCCGGCGCCCGGCTGACCCCCGTAGCAGATCGCGGGCAGCGCCGCGTTGATCGCCTTCGAGAAGATGGGCAGGAACGTGCTGCCCTGATACTTCGACGGGATCGCGATGTCGATGTACACGGCCCGATCGACGGTCGTGTAGATCTCGGTGCCGCCCGAGGAGGTGACGTCGTAGAAGGGGCCGAGGGTCCCGGCGTTGCTCCCGGAGATGAACACGGTGCTGCTGCCGGGGTGCAGGTCCTTCGGCCGTGCGACGCCGCAGCGCAGGATGATCGCCGGATCGCCCCAGGCGACCACGAACGGTGTATCCGGGACCGGGTGCACGGTGCGTGGCGCGAGGCCGTTCAGCCGCACCGGCAGTTTCTGCAGCAGCTTCGTGCACGGAGCGGTCGCGGCCGGGTTGGACGGCGGTGCGCTGGGCGTCAGCGCGGGAAGGGACTTCGGGGCCTTGTCCGAGCCGCCGGTGGTGCCGATCAGCAGCGCCAGCACGATCACGATCGGCAGCGTGACGGCCGTCGCGATCAGTGCGGCCCGCCGGGTGTCGGGTGAGATCGCGGGCCCCGCTCTACAGGTGGACGACGGGGCAGGTCAGCGTGCGGGTGATGCCCGCGACTCCCTGCACCTTGGCGACGACCAGCTTGCCGAGATCGTCGACGGTCTCGGCCTCGGCGCGGACGATCACGTCGTAGGGTCCGGTGACGTCCTCGGCGAGGGTCACGCCGGCCAGACCACCGATCTCGCTGGCCACGGCAGCGGCCCGGCCGACCTCGGTCTGGATCAGAATGTAGGCGCTCACGCTCATTGGTATGCGTGTCCTCTCGTCGTGGCATCTGCGCAGACGGTATGAACGTAGCGCGGGCCGCGCACGCAGCAACGAGCAGGGAGTGTCGTCATCACCGTTTCCGACCTGGGCGAGTTCGGCCTGATCAGCCGGATCACCGCCGGTCTCTCGCCGGCCGACTCGACGCTGCTCGGCCCGGGGGACGACGCGGCCGTCGTCGCCGCACCGGACGGCCGGGTGGTGGCGTCCACCGATCTGCTGATCGAGAACCGGCACTTCCGCCGCGACTGGTCGACGGCCAACGACATCGGGCACAAGGCGGCCGCGCGCAGCCTGTCCGACATCGCCGCGATGGGCGCGTTGCCCACGGCGCTGCTGGTCGGCTTCGCCGCGCCGGGCAGCCTCGAACTCGACTGGGTGGACGGGCTGGTGGCAGGCCTCCGCGAGGAGTGCGGGCCGGTCGGGGCCGCCGTCGTCGGGGGAGACGTCACCGCCGCGGACACGATCACGCTCGCGATGACAGCGCTCGGCGACCTGGAGGGGCGCGAGCCGGTCACCTTGGCCGGTGCGCGGGTGGGCGACGTGGTCGCGGTCTGCGGACGGCTCGGCTGGGCCGCGGCCGGCCTGGCGGTGTTGGGCCGCGGCTTCCGCTCACCCGTGCAGGTCGTCAACGCCCATCGCCGCCCGGAACCTCCGTACCTCGAGGGGCCGCGGGCCGCGCAGCTGGGCGCCACCGCCATGACCGACGTGAGCGACGGGCTGGTCGCGGACCTGGGACACATCGCCGAGGCCAGCGGGGTGCGCATCGAACTTCGTGCACAGGCGATCGGGGTGACCGCCAAGCTCGCCGAGGTCGGGGCGGCCCTGAACGTCGACCCGCTGGTGTGGGTGCTGACCGGCGGCGACGACTACGCGCTCGTCGCGACGTTCCCGCGCGGCACGGAGCTACCGGCCGAGTGGCCGGTGATCGGCGCCGTGATCGACGGCGAGGGCGTGCGGGTGGACGGGCGTCGCTGGCCGTCCGGGGGGCACGAGCACTTCCGTTAGGTTGTCCGGGTGGAGTTCGTGATCGAGCAGCGGCCCTACGACGATCCCGACGTCGTCCGCCTGGTCGCCGAGGTGCAGGCCGAATACGTGACCCGCTACGGGGGTATCGACGCCGCAGTCGTCGAGCCCGACGAGTTCGCCCCGCCGCGCGGGCTGTTCCTGGTCGGCGTGCTGGACGGCGTCCCCTCGGTCACCGGCGGCTGGCGCGAGATCGAGCCCGGCGTCGTCGAGATCAAGCGCATGTACGTGCGACCCGAGGCGCGCAGGCGCAACCTCGCGCGGCGGATGCTGGCCGAGCTCGAGGCCACCGCCGCGGCCGCCGGCGCGTGCCGCATCTTCCTCAACACCGGCCCGGAGCAGCCGGAAGCAGTCGCCCTGTACGAGTCGTCCGGCTACGAGGTGGTGCCGGGTTTCGGGCACTACGCGTGTACGCCCGGCGCGCTGTTCTACGGCAAGAAGCTGCGCGATCCGGCGCTGCAATAGGTTTCGCAGACGCGAAACGGCCCGCCTCGCAGCAGCGAGGCGGGCCGTTTGCGAGCGACTGGGTTCAGCCGCGGGTGACCTTGCCGGCCTTCAGGCACGAGGTGCACACCGTGATCCGACGGCGCGTGCCGGGTGCGACCAGGGCGCGCACCTTCTGCACGTTCGGGTTCCACCGGCGGTGGGTGCGGCGGTGGGAGTGCGAGACGGACATGCCGAAGCCGGGCCCCTTGCCGCAGACATCGCAGACGCTGGCCACTATGGCCTCCTTGGACGTGCGCGCACGCGCGCATGAGTAGACGTTCTCGATTGACGCCCGAGACCTGCTCCGGGCAACCCGATCAGTCTAACGGTTGGTCCGGCAGAGCCGCAAAACGCCCTGCCCCGTCGCATCCGACAAGTATCCTGCGCCGGAGCGGGCAGGCGATCGGCACAGGCGGCTGGGGGTGGAGATGCAGCAGGCTTCGGTCGACGCCACCGGCGAGCTGGACGCCGACACCGTCCGCCGTTGGGGCCGTGCCGCGGCCGCCGCGCTGCAGGCGCACCGCGCCGAGATCGACGGGCTGAACGTGTTCCCGGTGGCCGACCGTGACACCGGCTCGAACATGGCGCTGACCATGGTCGCCGCGGCCGAGGCTCTCGACGCGAGCGTCGCGCTGACCGCCGCCGACGCGCTCGCCGTCCTGGCCCGCGCGGCCGTCCTCGGCGCGCGGGGCAACTCGGGCGTGATCCTGTCCCAGCTGCTGCGCGGGATGGCGTCGGTCCCGGCGGACGACGGCGGGTACCGGGCCGAGCAGGTGCGGGCGGGGCTCGCCGCCGGCGTCGAGTGTGCGTATGCGGCTGTCGCCGAACCGGTCGAGGGCACCATCCTCACCGTCGCCAAGGCCGCGGTGGAGGCGCTGCCGGTCGGCCCCGCCGGCCTGCCCGAACTCGTCCGGGCCGCGGCCGGCGCCGCGGCGACCGCCCTGGAGCAGACGCCACAACAACTGGCGCCGCTCGCCCGGGCGGGTGTCGTCGATGCCGGCGGCCGCGGACTGGTGTTGGTCCTCGACGCGCTGGTCCGCGCGGTGGCCGGAGAGGACGACCCGGCCGACGCGCGCATCACCGTGCCCGACGGCGCGCCGCACCTGCGCGGCACCCGCGAATCCGGCAGTGCCGAGTTCGAGTACGAGGTGCAGTACCTGCTCGACGCGCCTGCGGCAGCCACCGCGGGACTGCGCCGGGCCCTGGTGCAGCTCGGTGATTCGGTCGTCATCGCCGGGACGGGCGACGGCACCTGGAATGTGCACGCGCACGTGAACGACGTCGGCGCCGCCATCGAAGCCGGTGTCCAGGCAGGCACGGCGCGGCAGATCAGCGTCACGCGGTTCGACGACTCCACGCCGGGCGCGAGTCCGACGGCGGTCGTCGCGGTCGCGCAGGGACCGGCGCTGCGGAATCTGTTCACCCGCGAGGGCATCACCGTCGTCGAGCCGGCCGGCGCGTCGGCGGTCACGGCCGAGGACGTGCTGTCCGCGATCCGCGCATCCGGCGCAGCGCAGATCGTGCTGCTGCCGAATGCGACCCAGGTCACCGGAGTGGCCGAGGCGGCCGCTGCGACCGCGCGCGCCGCCGGGGCCCGCGTCGCGGTAGTACCGACCCGATCGCCGGTTCAGGGGCTGGCCGCGGTCGCCGTCCACGACCCGCTGCGGGACTTCGACGACGACGTCGTGGCGATGGCCGAGGCGGCCGCGGCGACCCGGTTCGCGGAGATCGTGATCGCCTCCGAGCAGTCGCTGACGTCCGTCGGCATCTGCGAGGCCGGCGACGTGCTGGGCATGATCGACGGCGAGGTGGTCGAGATCGGGCGAGGCCTGGTCCCGGTGGCCTTCTCGCTGGTCGCCCGGCTGCTGGCCGTCGGCGCCGAGGTGATGACCGTGCTGGTAGGCGGGGACGCTCCCGCCGGGCTGGGCGAACTGGTCGCCGGGCACGTGCGCGAGCGCGCCCCGCTCACCGACGTCACGGTCTACCTCGGCGGCGGGACCGGTTGCCCGCTGACCATCGGGGTGGAGTAGCCGCCGTGGTCGACCTGGACAGCCCCCTGTCGGCGATCGTCGGCGGGCGCACGAGCAAGCCGCTGGAGAAGGCCTTCGGCATGCGCACGGTCGGTGACCTGCTGCGGCACTACCCCCGACGGATGGCCGAGCGCGGCGAGCTGACCGATCTCGGTTCGCTGCGCGTGGACGACGAGGTGACCGTCCTCGCCGAGGTCCGGCGCTGCGAGCGCAAGGGAATCGGCAAGAAGGTACGCCTGGAGGCGGAGATCGGTGACGGCCGCGGCACCCTGCAGCTGGTGTTCTTCGGGCCGCGCAGCGTCTGGCGGGAGCGCGACCTCGTCCCGGGCACGCTCGCGCTGTTCTCCGGCAAGGTCGGCGTCTTCAACCGCCGCCGGCAGCTGACCCATCCCGACTACATGATCCTTCGCTCGGACGAGCTGGCCGAGCAGGAGGCGGACCTGTACGCATCGCGGCTGATCCCGGTGTACCCGGCCTCGGCGCAGATCCGGTCGTGGGCCATCGCGAACGCCGTCGCCCTGGCCCTGGACTCGCTGGACAAGATCGCCGATCCGGTCCCGGTCGAGGTACGCGCCCGGCACCGCCTGCCGGACCTGGACACTGCGATCCGCGCGATGCACCGGCCGGACGATCGCGCGCAATGGTTCGCGGCGCGGCAGCGGCTCAAATGGGACGAGGCGCTGCTGGTGCAGCTCGCCCTCGCGCAGCGCCGCGCGCTCGCCGCGGCGAACCCGGCCGTGCCCCGCCCGCCGCGTCCGGGCGGCCTGCTGGACGCGTTCGACGCCCGCCTGCCGTTCCAGCTGACGGCCGGCCAGCGCGAGGTCGGCCAGGTGCTGGCCGAGGAGCTGGCGGCCGAGCACCCGATGCACCGGCTGCTGCAGGGCGAGGTCGGCTCGGGCAAGACCGTAGTCGCGCTGCGGGCGATGCTGCAGGTCGTGGACGCCGGCGGGCAGGCCGCGCTGCTCGCCCCGACCGAGGTGCTCGCCGCACAGCACGCCCGCACGATCGAGACGCTGCTCGGCGATCTGGCGCAGGCCGGCCGGCTGGGCGGTGCAGAGGTGTCAACGCGGGTCGCGCTGCTGACCGCGTCCCTGCCTGCGGCCGCGCGCCGGGCGGCACTGCTGGACGCGGCCGGCGGAGCGGCCGGGATCGTCGTCGGCACGCACGCGCTCATCCAGGAGCAGGTCCAGTTCGCCGAGCTGGGCCTGGTCGTCGTCGACGAGCAGCACCGCTTCGGCGTGGAGCAGCGCGATGCCTTGCGCGGCAAGGCGGAGCGTCCGCCACACCTGCTGGTGATGACCGCGACACCGATCCCGCGCACGGTGGCGATGACCGTGTTCGGTGACCTGGAGACGTCCACGCTGGCCGAGTTGCCGGCCGGCCGCGCCCCTATCGCGACATCGGTCGTGCCGGTGGCCGAGAAGCCGACCTGGCTGGAGCGGGTCTGGCAGCGGGTCCGGGAGGAGGTCGCGGCCGGACACCAGGCGTACGTGGTGTGCCCGCGCATCGGGGGAGACCTCGCCGAGCCCGGCGCCGCTTCCGACGAACCCGCCGACGGCGCAGACGCCGAGGAGGGGTTCGCCCGCCGCCCGCCGCTGGCCGTCGTGGACATCCTGGCGATGCTGGCCGACGGCCCGCTGCACGGATTGCGGCTCGCCGCGCTGCACGGCCGGCTCGGCGCGGACGAGAAGGACGACGTGATGGGCCGCTTCGGCGCCGGCAAGGTGGACGTGCTGGTGTCGACCACCGTGGTCGAGGTCGGCGTCGACGTGCCCAACGCGACCGTGATGGTGGTGCTCGACGCGGAGCGGTTCGGCGTGTCCCAGCTGCACCAGCTGCGCGGCCGGATCGGGCGTGGCACGGCCGCGGGCGTCTGCCTGCTGGTGACCGACGCGTCCGCAGGGACGCCGGCGCGCGAGCGGCTGGATGCGGTCGCGGCCACGACCGACGGCTTCGAGCTGGCCCGGCTGGACGTCGAGCAGCGCCGCGAGGGCGACGTGCTCGGCGCGGCCCAGAGCGGGCGCCGCTCGCAGCTGCGGCTGCTGTCGCTGCTGCGCGACGAGGACCTGATCGTCTCCGCCCGCGCCGAGGCCACCGACCTGATCGCCCGCGACCCGAATCTGGGCGAGCACCCGATGTTGGCGGCCGAGCTGGCCGTCCTGCAGGCCGACGAGCGCACCGAATACCTGGACAAGGCGTAGTGAGAATCGTCGCGGGGGCCGCGAAGGGGCGACGGCTGGCCGTGCCCGCGAAGGGCACCCGGCCCACGTCCGAGCGGGCCCGCGAGGCGCTGTTCAACTCGCTGCGGTCCCTGCTGGACGTCGAGGGAGCCCGGGTCCTGGACCTGTTCGCCGGCTCGGGCGCGGTGGGGCTGGAGGCGCTCTCGCGGGGCGCAGCGGCCGCGACGTTCGTCGAATCCGACCGGGCTGCGGCCGCCGTCCTGCGCCGGAACGTCGCCACCGTCGGGCTGCCGGGGGCGAGCGTGCTGGCCCGCCCCGCGGCCTCGGTGCTCGCGGGAGAGCCGGAGGCGCAGTTCGACCTGGTGTTCGCCGACCCCCCGTACGCGCTGCCCGACGGCGACCTGGACGTCCTGCTGCGCAGGCTGGTCGGCGGCGGCTGGCTGGCCGCGGACGCCGTGCTGATCGTCGAGCGGTCGGCGCGCGACGAGCCGCTGACCTGGCCGGAGAGTGTGGCGCCCGTCATGAACAGGCGCTACGGGGAGGGTCAGCTTTGGTACGGTCGCCCGCGATGAGCGAGCCGCCTTCGACCGTGCGCCGGGCCTTGTGCCCCGGCTCGTTCGACCCGGTCACCAACGGTCACCTGGACATCGTCGGCCGCGCCGCGCAGCTGTACGACGAGGTGATCGTCGCCGTGTTCGTGAACGAGTCCAAGAGCAGCATGTTCACGGTCGACGAGCGCCGCGCGATGCTGGAGGAGGCCACCGCCTCGTACGGCAACGTGCGCATCGACTCCTTCCACGGCCTGATCGTCGACTACTGCCGCGAGCACGACGTGCCGGTGATCGTGAAGGGCCTGCGCGCCGTCAGCGACTTCGACTACGAGCTGCAGATGGCCCAGATGAACCGCGGGCTGGCCGGAGTCGACACGCTGTTCATGCCCACCAACCCGGAATACAGCTTCCTGGCATCTAGCCTTGTCAAGGAGATCGCGAAGTGGGGCGGCGACGTTTCCTCGCTCGTTCCCGCTCACGTTCTCAAGCTGCTCCACGAGCGCACCGCGCGGACGGAGCGCGACTGAGCGAGTCGAGCTTGGAAGGCGGCGCGGGCATGAGCGAGCTGTCACTGAAGCGGGCGGACGAGCTGCTCACCGAGCTCGTCGAGCTGGTCGAAACCGCCCGCACCCTGCCGATGTCGGCCTCCTGCGTGCTGCCCCGAGAGCGCGTGCTGGACCTGCTGGACGAGTTGCGTGAGACGTTGCCGGTCGAGATCGACGAGGCGCGGCGGGTGATCGGAAACCGCGACGAACTGCTGCACAACGCATACACCGAGGCCACGGCTGCGCGCGAGCAGGCGACGGCCGACGCCCAGACCGTGCTCACCGATGCCGAGCAGCGGGCCGCGCAGCTGGTGCACGAGGCCGAGGTGCAGGCCCACGAGATCCTCGAGGCGGGACGCGCCGAGCACGGCCGGCTGGTATCCGCCACCGGCGTCCACCAGGCAGCTGCCGCCGCTGCGGCCGAGCTGCGCCAGGCGGCCGAGCGCTACGACGCCGAAGTGCGCGCCCAGGCCGACGCCCAGCATGACGAACTGCGGGAGGCAGCCGAGCGGTTCGATCGCGAGACCCGGATCGAGGCGGGGCGCTACGCGGCCAAGCTGGCCGGTGACGCCGAGGAGTACGCGGACCGCACCCTCGCCGAGCTGGTGCAAACGCTGCAGCGTGCCGCCCACACCGCCGAGCAGGGCCGCGTGGCGCTGGCCCGGCGGCGGGACGCCTCCGAGGACATGATGGCCGGCCTGCACGAGGTCGCCGAACCCTCGATTTCGGCTTAGCGGCGGCACTCCGCTAAGCTGGACGACGGCCTCAACCGATGTCAGGGCCGACTTCGTATGCCTGAGAACTCGACACCGAATCGCGGCGCATCCCACGCCGACCCGCGCAGCCCGTTCGTCTTCGATCTTCGCGAACTGGGCCGGCGGGCCGGGGCGATGCGCGAGTATCGGCGTAGTGCTCCCGCGCCTGCGGACCTCGGCCTGGACCTCATCGCGGTACCGGAAGGTGCCCCGCTGGTCCTCGACGCGCGGCTGGAGGCGGTGACCGAAGGCGTCCTCGTGACGGGAACGGTCACCGCACCACTGCGCGGCGAGTGCGGGCGGTGCCTCGATCCGATCAGCGACGAGCTGTCGGTCGACGTCTGCGAGTTGTTCGCCTATGCGGGCAGCACGACGGACGAGACGACGGAGCAGGACGAGGTGCACCGGGTCGACGGCGATCATCTCGACGCCGAGCCGGTGGTGCGTGACGCGGTGGTGTTGGCCCTGCCCTTCCAGCCGCTGTGCCGTCCGGACTGCGGCGGCCTCTGCCCGACGTGCGGGCAGCGGCTGGACGATTTGCCGGCCGGCCACGCGCACGACGTGATCGACCCTCGCTGGGCCGCCCTGGCCGCGTTCACCGACGCGGAGCAGAACGGCGCTGCGGATCCCGAAGACAAGCTGGACTAAGGAGTACGACGTGGCCGTCCCGAAGCGGAAGATGTCGCGCAGCAACACCCGGGCTCGCCGCTCGCAGTGGAAGACCAGCACGCCGACGCTCGTGGTCTGCCCGAATCGGGCCTGTGGCGAGCTGAAGCTGCCGCACACGGCGTGCGCGAACTGCGGCCAGTACGACGGCAAGCAGGTTCTTGCCGTCTGAGCGCGCACGCGTGTCAGCGACAAGCGAGCCGGCAGACCAGACCCAGCTGGCAGAGGCGCTCGGAGTCAGCCTCGACGCCGAGCTGCTTCGCCGTGCGCTGACGCACCGTTCGTACGCCTACGAGAACGGCGGTCTGCCGCACAACGAGCGGCTGGAGTTCCTGGGTGACGCCGTCCTCGGCATCATCGTCACCGACGCGCTGTTCCGTGCCCATCCGGATCTGTCCGAGGGCAAGCTGGCCAAGCTGCGCGCCTCCATCGTGAACATGCGCGCCCTGGCCGACGTCGCGCGCGGCATGGGCCCGGAGGGCAGCGGCGGCCTGGGCAGCTTCATCCTGCTGGGCAAGGGCGAGGAGTCCACCGGCGGCCGCGACAAGTCGAGCATCCTGGCCGACACCGTCGAGGCGCTGCTCGGCGCGATCTACCTCGGCTACGGGATCGAGGGCGCCTCGCGGGTCGTGCACGAGCTGTTCGACCCGCTGATGGACGCGGTCGTGAACGGCGAGGCCGGGCTGGACTGGAAGACCACGCTGCAGGAGCTCACCGCGGAGCGCGGGCTGGGCGTGCCCGAGTACCTGATGACGTCCGAGGGCCCGGACCACGAGAAGACGTTCACCGCGCGCGCATCCGTCAACGGCCGGGTGTTCGAGGCCTGCGTCGGCCGCAGCAAGAAGGAGGCCGAGCAGGGTGCGGCCGAGTCCGCCTGGCGCGGCCTGACCGCGGCCGACGGCGATGACGCGGGCGAGAACGCCGGCGCGGCTTCCTGACGGCGTGCAAGAACTCCCCCGTGCCTGAGCTGCCGGAAGTCGAGACCGTCCGGGACGGGTTGGCCCGCTGGGTCGCCGGCCGCACGATTGGGACCGTCGAGGTGCGCCACCCGCGTGCCGTGCGCCGCCACGTGGCCGGCGGCGACGACTTCGCCTCGCGTCTCGCGGGTGCGCGGATCGTGGCCGCGTCCCGCCGCGGCAAGTACCTGTGGCTGCCGCTGGCCTACGGCGATGATCCGCCCGAGGAGGCCCTGGTCGCGCACCTGGGCATGAGCGGCCAGCTGCTCGTCCAGCCGCCGGCCACGCCGGACGAGCGGCACCTGCACGTGCGGATCGGGTTCACCGATTCGGGACGCGAGCTGCGGTTCGTGGACCAGCGCACCTTCGGCGGGCTGCTGCTGGACCGGCTGGTGCCGACCGCCGACCGCCCGGACGAGCACGTGCCGTCCGAGGTCGCCCACATCGCCCGCGACCCGCTGGACCCGCACTTCGACGACGCCCTGTTCGTGAGCCGACTGCGCCGCCGGGACTCGGCGGTCAAGCGGGCGCTGCTGGACCAGACGCTGATCTCCGGCGTCGGCAACATCTATGCCGACGAGTCGCTCTGGCGGGCCAGGCTGCACGGCGAGCGGCTCGGCCGTTCGCTGACCCGAGCCCAGTCCGCCGACCTGCTCGGGCACGTGCGCGACGTGCTGACCGAGGCGCTCGGCGCGGGCGGGACGTCGTTCGACGCGCTGTACGTGAACGTGAACGGGGAGAGCGGCTACTTCGAGCGCGCCCTGGCCGTCTACGGCCGCGAGGGGCAACCGTGCGGGCGGTGCGGCACCCCGATCCGCCGCGCGTCCTTCATGAACCGGTCCAGCTTCTTCTGCCCGACCTGCCAGCGGCCACCCCGCCAGCGCCGGAGTTGACCCGGGCTGGCCGTGGTGGGACCATTATGTGACTTGACGCGAGGTCCGCGGGCCCGGTAGGGGGCCTCCACCGGCCGGCGTCGGTCGACAAGAAGCTTTCGAACCAGGTGGAACGCCACGGCCGCGGAGCAGCATGAGCGCCGGCGAGCCGGTCCGGGCATCGGGTGAGACGAAGGGTCGCCACATGGCACGCGCCTTGCTGGGTTACGTCGGCAACAGCAACGAACAGGTACTCCTGCTGGAGGTCAGTCGGCTGCGCAAGCGCGTCGCCGAGCTCGAGTCCGAGCTGGACGCGATGCGTGACAGCCGCCGCGCCGATCTGGACCTGGAGCTGCACGAGATCGCCGAGGTCAGCGCTCCCGTCCTGACCTGACCTGCCACGCTCGGCGGGCGAACGCGCGTACCGTATCTCCACGCGCGATAGGTTGCTGTGCAACCAGAACGCGTCGGCGCACATCGCCGGCAGGATCGACCACCGGGAGACTCGTGCACCTCAAGTCCCTGACGCTGCGGGGTTTCAAGTCCTTCGCCTCGGCAACCACACTGCGCTTCGAGCCGGGCGTCACCGCGGTCGTCGGTCCGAACGGTTCGGGCAAGAGCAACGTCGTCGACGCCATCGCCTGGGTGCTCGGCGAGCAGGGCGCGAAGGCGCTGCGCGGCGGCAAGATGGAAGATGTCATCTTCGCCGGCACTGCCGGCCGTCCGCCGCTGGGCCGCGCCGAGGTCACGCTGACCATCGACAACTCGGACAACGCGCTGCCGATCGACTACACCGAGGTCTCGATCACGCGGCGCATGTTCCGCGAGGGCAGCAGCGAGTACGAGATCAACGGCGAGCAGGTGCGTCTGCTGGACGTGCAGGAGCTGCTGTCGGACTCCGGCATCGGCCGCGAGATGCACGTGATCGTCGGCCAGGGCCAGCTGGACACCGTGCTGAACTCGCGGCCCGAGGATCGGCGCGGCTTCATCGAGGAGGCGGCTGGCGTCCTCAAGCACCGCAAGCGCAAGGAAAAGGCGCTGCGCAAGCTCGACGCGATGCAGGCCAACCTCACCCGCGTCACCGATCTCACCAACGAGCTGCGGCGCCAGCTCAAACCGCTCGGCAAGCAGGCCGAGATCGCGCGCCGCGCCGCAGGGGTACAGGCCGAGCTGCGCGACTCGCGGCTGCGGCTGCTCGCCGACGACCTGATGACACTGCGCTCCGAGCTGGACAAGGAGGTCGCCGACGAGGAGGCGATCCGCCGGCACCGCGCCGAGGTCGAGTCCGCGCTGGAGCAGGCGCGCGGCCGGGAGAGCGAGCTGGACCAGGTGCTGGCAGCCGACGCGCCCGTCGTCGCTCGCGCGCAGGAGAACTGGTACCGGCTGTCCGCACTGGAGGAGCGGCTGCGCGGGACGGCGTCCCTGGCCGCCGAACGGGCCCGCCACCTGTCCGCCGTGGAGGACGAGCAGGCGCGCACCGGCCGCGAGCCGGAGCAGATGGAGGCCGAGGCCGCCGAGATCCGGGTCGAGGAGGAGCGGCTGCAGGCCGAGCTGGCCGAGGCCAAGGCGGCGCTCGGCGAGATCGTCACGCGTCGCCAGGAACTCGAGCGGCAGGTCGCGCTGGCCGAGCGGGCGCTGGTCGCCGCCGCCCGCGCCGCCGCGGACCGTCGCGAGGGTCTGGCCAAGCTGGTCGGCCAGGTCAACGCGCAGCGCACCCGGGCCGCGGCCGGCGCCGACGAGATCACCAGGCTCAGCGTCGCGGCCGCCGAGGCGCGCGAGCGCGGTGCGGAGGCCGAAGCCGAGCTGGCGCGCGTCCAGTCCGAGATCGGCGCGCTGGACGAGGGCGAGGTCGGCCTGGACGAGCGGCACGAGGGCGCCGTCGCGGCGTACGAGTCGGTCGCCGCGCGGGTCCGCGAGCTGACCGCGGCCGAACGCGAGGCCGAGCGCGAACGGGCCACCTGGGCCGCGCGCGCCGAGGCGCTGGCCGTCGGCCTGAACCGCAAGGACGGCGCCGGCGCGCTGCTGGCCGCGGGCGAGCGCCTGTCCGGAGTCCACGGCGCGCTCGCCGGGCTGCTCACCGTGCAAGCCGGCTACGAGGCGGCCGTCGCGGCCGCGCTGGGCGCGTCCGCCGACGCGGTCGCCGTGACCTCGTGGGACGAGGCCCTGGCCGCGCTGCAGTTCCTGAAGGCCGAGGACGCCGGACGGGCCGGCCTGGTCGTCGGTGAACGCGCCGCGCCGCGGGAGTCCCGCCCGCGGGCGCAGCTGCAGGGCGCCGTGTGGGCCAGCGATGTCGTCACGGTGGCCGAGCCGTTCGGGGTCGCGGTCGGCGAGCTGCTGGACGGCATCGTGATCGCCGACGATATCGCGACCGCGCGCCGGTTGGTCGGCGCGGGCGAGCACGAGCGCGCGGTGACCCGTGACGGCGACGTGCTCGGGCGCGGCTGGGCCGCCGGGGGGTCGTCGTCGGCACCGAGCCTGATCGAGGTGCAGGCTGCCGTGGACGAGGCGCAGCAGCGGGCCGCCGAGGCGGCGGATCGGCACCAGCAGCTGCACGCTCAGCTGTCCGGTGCCAGCGCCGAGGCGGAGCAGCGCAAGGCGGAGGTGGACACGGCGCTGGCAGCGCTGAACGAGTCCGACGCGCGGCTGTCCGCCGTCGCGCAGCAGCTCGCCGAGCTGGGTCAGGCCGCGCGTTCGGCCGAGGCCGAGGCCGCCCGGCTGGAGGCCGCCCGCGTCAAGGCCGAGGAAGCGCGTGACCGCGACCTGGCCGGCCTGTCCGAGCTGGAGGAGCGGCTACGGCTCGCACAGGACGAGCCCGACGACTCCTTCGCCGGCGGCGACCCGGACACCAGCGAACGCGACGCCGCGCAGTCGGCCCTGGTGGCCACCCGGCAGGAAGAGATGGAGGCGCGGCTCGCGGTGCGCACCGGCGAGGAGCGGGTGCGGGCCGTCTCCGGCCGTGCCGACCAGTTGCTGCGGGCCGCCGAGGTCGAGCGCGCCGCACGTCAGCGCCAGCGCGAGGCCCGCGAGGCGCGAGCGCGGGGCGCGATCGTGGCCGCAGCCGTCCGCGACCTGGCGCAGGAGGCGGTAGCCAGGATCGGGCAGTCGGTCGCCGCGGCCGTGCGCGAACGCGACGCCGCGCAGCAGTCCCGGGTCGTCCGTGAGCAGGAGCTGCAGCAGCTGCGCGCCAGCACCCGCAAGCTTGGCGAGGAACTCGCGCAGCTGACCGACGCCGTCCACCGCGACGAGATCGTCCGCGCCGAGCAGCGGCTGCGCATCGAGCAGCTAGAGGCACGCGCTGTGGAGGAGTACGGCGTCGAGGTCGAGGCGCTGTTCGCCGAGTACGGCCCCGACCAGCCGTGCCCGCCCAGCTCGATCGAGGTGGCCGAGTACGAGCAGGCGCGCGAGCGCGGCGAGCAGGTGATCGCGCCGCAGCCCGGTCCGTTCCACCGGCAGACGCAGGAGAAGCGCGCGGCCCGCGCGGAACGCGATTTGGCCTTGCTGGGAAAGGTGAATCCGCTCGCGCTGGAGGAGTTCGCGGCGCTGGAGGAGCGGCACCAGTTCCTGTCGACGCAGCTGGAAGACCTCAAGGCGACGCGTCGCGACCTGCTGACCGTGGTCAAGGAGGTGGACGACCGGATCCTCGAGGTCTTCACCACCGCCTACGCCGATGTGGCCCGCGAGTTCGAGATCGTGTTCGCCGCGCTGTTCCCCGGCGGCGAGGGACGACTCGTGCTGACCGACCCCGACGACATGCTGCTGACCGGCGTGGACGTCGAGGCGCGGCCGCCCGGCAAGAAGGTCAAGCGGCTCTCGCTGCTGTCCGGCGGTGAGCGCTCGCTGGTCGCGGTCGCGCTGCTCGTCGCGATCTTCCGCGCCCGGCCCAGCCCGTTCTACATCATGGACGAGATCGAGGCGGCGCTGGACGACACCAACCTGGGTCGGCTGCTGGAGTTGATCAGCGAGCTGCGCTCCAGCAGCCAGATCATCCTGATCACGCACCAGAAGCGCACGATGGAGATCGCCGACGCGTTGTACGGCGTGACCATGCGCGGTGACGGCGTGACCCAGGTGATCAGCCAGCGGCTGCGCGATACCGTCGATGCCCCGGACAAGTCGGACGATGCGGACGAACCGGCACGACCCGCTGCAGAGGTCGGCTCGCCGGCCTGACCGGCTCGGCTGTGAAAGGCGTCAGCCGACGGCGGGATCGTCGGACCGATCCAATACCGTGTTGGCGTGACGAAGCTCAGTTCCGCGCGCCGCGCCCGCCGCCTGTGCGGCCTCGTGGTCGCGTCCGCGCTCGCCGCGGGCCTGCTCGCCGCGTGCAGCACCAGCGGCAGCCCGAGCACCCCGAAGACGGTATTCCACACCGTGACCGCCGGCCCGACCGGCTCGAGCGCGCCAGCCTCGGGCCAGCCGTCCACGGCGCCGAACCTGCCGCAGAAGACGGTGCGGGTCACGTCGCTGGAAAGTGACGGGTCGACCTACGGCGTCGGTATGCCGATCGTGCTGTACTTCTCGCCCGCGCCGACGGACTCGACTGCCTTCACCAAGGCCGTGCAGGTGACCGTGAACGGCGCGCCCGCGGGCGGCGCCTGGTTCTGGGAGCAGCCCACCGCGGACGAGAAGAAGACCAACACGATCGAGGCGCACTACCGGCCCAAGACGTACTGGCCGGGGCATGCGCAGATCCACGTCGGCATCCCCATCGGCGGGCTGAGCGCCGGCAACACCAAGCACAACAGCCTCGTCTACAGCGGCAAGCTCACCTCGCTGGACTTCAACATCGGCGCCGCGCACGTCTCGACGGTCAACGCCGCTACCCACAGCATGGCGGTGACGTCGGACGGCAAGCCGGTGAAGACGATCAAGGTCTCCCTCGGTGAAGCGCAGACGCCGACGTACAGCGGCGTCAAGGTCGTCATGCAGAAGGGCGAGGACGCTCCCGGCACCGACAAGCTGCGGCCCGACGGCGCGGTCCGGATGGTCGGTCCCGGCTACGACGAGATCGTCGACTGGTCGGTGCGCATCACCGAGTCCGGCGAATACGTGCACGCCGCGCCCTGGAACTCCGAGATCGGTCTGCAGAGCACGTCCAACGGCTGCACCAACCTGTTCACGGCTGACGCCGAATGGTTCTACAAGTTCAGCAACATCGGCGACGTCGTGCAGTACCCGCGCACCGACGGAACGCTGATGCCGTCCTGGGACGGCTACGGCGACTGGAACCTGCCGTGGGGCGTGTGGTCGCGCGGAGGCCTGCTGCTCAACCACTGAGTCCGTCCGCCCGTTTGACAGGATGGGGACGTGATCTGGCTCTGGGTTGTTATCGCCTTCGTCGTCCTCGCGCTGTTACTGACCGCATCGCTCGTCGTACCGCGTCGGCGGGGCGGTGGCGCGGTCCCGCCCGCTCAGCCGCGTCCGGGGGTCGACTACCCGCCCGGGGTCGGTGACGACGCGGCGATCCCGCGCGATACGCCCACCCGGAGCGTCGGCACCGTCGCCGAACTGCCACCGGACACGCTGACCGCCCCGCCGGCGGACGTCGAGGCGCCGGCCGCCGAGCAACCTGCGATCGAGACCCCCGAGCCCACCGCGGGGCGGATGCTGCGGCTGCGGTCGCGGCTGGCCCGCTCGCAGTCGTCGCTGGGCCGCGGCCTGCTGTCCGTGCTGTCCCGCGAACACCTCGACGAGGACGCCTGGGAGCAGGTCGAGGAGGCACTGCTGACCGCGGACGTCGGCGTAACCGTCACGACCGAGATCGTCGAGCGGCTGCGCGAGCGGACCCGCGTGCTGGGCACCCGCTCGCAGGGCGAGTTGCGTGCCCTGCTGGCCGACGAACTGGTCGCCGCGCTGCAACCGGACCTGGACCGCACCCTGCACACCACGCCCGCCGCGGGCCGTCCCGCCGTGGTGATGGTGGTCGGCGTCAACGGCACCGGCAAGACCACCACCTGCGGCAAGCTCGCGCGCGTGCTCGTGGCCGACGGCCGCACCGTGCTGCTCGGTGCAGCCGACACGTTTCGTGCCGCGGCAGCCGACCAGCTGCAGACGTGGGGTTCGCGGGTCGGCGCCGAGACCGTCCGGGGGCCCGAGGGCGGCGACCCGGCATCGGTGGCGTTCGAGGCGGTCAAGCAGGGCATCGAGGCCAAGGTCGACACCGTGCTGATCGACACGGCGGGCCGGCTGCACACCAAGGTCGGGCTGATGGACGAGCTGGGCAAGGTGAAGCGTGTCGTCGAGAGGCAGGGGCCGGTCGACGAGACGCTGCTGGTCCTCGACGCGACCACCGGCCAGAACGGGATGATGCAGGCCCGCGTGTTCACCGAGGTCGTGGACGTCACCGGCATCGTGTTGACGAAGCTGGACGGCACGGCGAAGGGCGGCATCGTGCTGGGAGTGCAGCGCGAGCTCGGCGTGCCGGTGAAGCTGGTTGGGCTGGGCGAGGGCGCCGACGACCTGGCGCCGTTCGATCCCGAGCAGTTCGTGGACGCGCTGCTGGGCGAGCCGGTCGCGTGAAGGCCCTCTACAAGCCCGCGGGCGGTCCCGGCTTCGAGCTGACCGACCGGCCGGAGCCGCAGGCGGGCGCGGGCGAGGTGAAGATCCGGGTGCTGCGCGCCGGGATCTGCGGTACCGACCTGCACATCCAGTCCTGGGACGCGTGGGCGGCCGGTGCTGTGAACGCCCCGCTCATCCCGGGGCACGAGTTCTGCGGCGAGGTCGTCGAGATCGGCGCGGGCGTGCGCGACGTGCGGGCCGGAGACGTCGTGTCGGGGGAAGGGCACGTCGTCTGCGGGACGTGCCGCAACTGCCGCGCCGGGCGCCGGCACCTGTGCATCCGGACCTCCAGCGTCGGCGTGAACCGCGACGGCGCGTTCGCCGAGTACGTCGTACTGCCGGAGTCGAACGTGTGGGTGCACCGCGACGGAATCGATCCGGATCTGGGCGCGATCTTCGACCCGTACGGCAATGCGGTGCACACCGCCCTGTCGTTCCCGCTCGTCGGCGAGGACGTGCTCATCACCGGTGCCGGCCCGATCGGGCTGATGGCGGCGGCGATCTGCCGCCACGTCGGGGCACGGTTCGTGGTGATCACCGACGTCTCGCCGTACCGGCTGGAGCTGGCCCGCGCGATGGGCGTCGACCTGGCCCTGGACGTCTCCGCGGAGTCGATCGCGGACGCGCAGGCGCGGCTGGGCATGGTCGAGGGATTCGACGTCGCGCTGGAGATGAGCGGGCACCCGTCCGCGCTGCCGGACGTGCTCGCGAACCTCAACCACGGCGGGCGGATCGCGCTGCTCGGCCTGCCGGCGGCGCCGATCGAGATCGACTGGGGCAAGGTCGTGACGCACATGATCACAATCAAGGGCATCTACGGCCGCGAGATGTTCGAAACCTGGTACGCGATGAGTGCGATGCTCCGGTCGGGGCTCGACATCAGCCAGGTGATCACCCACCGCTTCCCTGCCGCGCACTGGGAGGACGCGTTCGCCACCGCCCGCAGCGGTCAGTGCGGCAAGGTCGTCATGGATTGGAGCGAGGTCTGATGTACGGATCGGTTCGCGACGAGCTGCGTTCGACGCTGGAGCAGATCCGCGCGGACGGGCTGTACAAGAACGAACGCCAGCTTGCCTCCCCGCAGTCGGCGCGGGTGCTCGCAGGTGGGCAGCAGGTGCTGAACTTCTGCGCAAACAACTACCTCGGCCTGGCCGATCACCCGTCCGTCGTCGCGGCTGCGCACGCGGCGCTGGACGAGTGGGGTTTCGGCATGGCCAGCGTGCGGTTCATCTGCGGCACGCAGGTGCAGCACGCGAAGCTCGAGGAGCGGCTCTCGGAGTTTCTGCGCACCGAGGCGACGATCCTGTACTCCTCGTGCTTCGACGCCAACGGCGGGCTGTTCGAGGTGCTGCTCGACGAGACGGACGCGGTGATCTCCGACGAGCTCAACCACGCATCGATCATCGACGGCATCCGGCTGTGCAAGGCGAAGCGCTACCGCTACCGCAACCGGGACATGGCCGACCTGGAGACCCAGTTGAAGGACGCGTCGGGCGCTCGCCGCAGGCTGGTGGTCACCGACGGGGTGTTCTCGATGGACGGCTACCTGGCGCCGCTCGCCGACATCTGCGAGTTGGCCGAGCGCTATGACGCGATGGTGATGGTCGACGACTCGCACGCGGTCGGTTTCGTCGGTGCGACCGGCGCGGGCACACCCGAGGCCGCCGGTGTGCAGGACCGGGTCGACGTGCTGTCCGGCACGCTCGGCAAGGCCCTCGGCGGTGCGTCCGGCGGGTACATCTCCGGCCGGGCCGAGATCGTCGAACTTTTGCGGCAGCGCTCGCGGCCGTACCTGTTCTCCAACGCGGTCGCACCTTCGGTCGTGGCCGGCTCGCTCGCGGCGCTGGATCTCGTGGTGGGAGATGGGGGTACCCCCGGCAGTGAGGGCGTAGCCGCCGGGGGAGAGGATGCGCGCGCGAGACTGCGCGACAACACCGTGTTGTTCCGCCGCCGGATGGCCGAGGAGGGCTTCGACATCCTGGCCGGCGAGCACCCCATCGTGCCGGTGATGTTCGGCGACGCGGTGCTGGCCGGACGGATCGCCGACAGCATGCTGTCCCACGGCGTGTACGTGATCGCGTTCAGCTATCCGGTCGTCCCGCAGGGCAAGGCGCGCATCCGCGTGCAGCTGTCCGCGGCGCACTCCGGCGAGGACGTCGAGCAATGCGTGGCCGCGTTCGTCGCGGCGCGGGCGGAGCAGAAGTGAGCCGCACGCTGCTGATCGTCGGCGCCGGCCCGCGGCTCGGTGGCGCGATCGCACGCCGCTTCGGCCACGACGGGTACGACGTGGCGCTTATCGCTCGGACGGCCGGGCCAGTGGAGCAGTTCGCGAACACGTTGCGCGGCGAGGGCATCAACACCGCCTGGGCGGCGGCCGACGTTGCCGACGAGCAGGCGCTCGGCGCGGAAATCGCGCGGCTGGCCGAGCGCGGGCCGATCACCGTGGCCGTCCACAACGTGTCGATCTGGCGCGAGTCGACCGCGCTGGCGATGTCGCCGACGGAGCTGCTGGCCGATCTCGCGGCAGGCGCGGGGAGCCTGCTCACGCTGGCCCGTGCGGTCGCCCCGGCCATGATCTCCTCCGGTGGCGGGACGATCCTGGCGACCGGATCGGCCGCCGCCGACGCGCCGTCCCCGGGCGCACCCTCGCTGGGCGTGCAGAAGGCGGCCCTGCGCGCGCTCGTGCAGGCGCTGGCCCGCGACCTCGGGCCTCAGGGCGTCCACTGCGCCACCGTGACGATCAACGGTGTGCTGGGATCGAGCCCGGAGTTCGACCCGGCGCGCATAGCAGAGGTCTACGCCGAGCTCGTCGCCGAGAGCGCCGGGGCGCGCGGCACCTGGCGGACCGTCGTGCCGTACCCGGCCTGACCAAGGCTCCGTCAGGCGAAGGCACGGCGGGCGCGCAGGGCCCGCCGGACGTCGTCGCTGGCATCGAGCACCGAGCGCCGCACCCCTGCGTCCAGATCGGTGCGAGCGAGCAGGGCGTCGGTGAACTCGAGCGTGATCGGGCTGATCGCCGTCCAGGGGTACAGGTACTCGGCGAGCCGGGTGAGTACCCACCCCGAGCGGATCTTCGACAGCTCGACGATCTCCTGGAAGTACTGCTCCACGAACAGCACCGTGACGTCCTCCTGCAACGGGTGCCAGAAGCCGCCGGCGATCGCGTACAGCTCGTAGTTCGGGCGCTGCTCGTCATGCATCAGCGCCTGCCACGCCTCCTGTTTCGCGCTCAGGTGAGGCCGCAGCGCGAGGCATTTGGCCGCATGCACGGCGCCCTGCGAGGTGCCGTCGGCCGCGGCCTCGGCGGCGATCTCGTCCGCGTCCAGCGCGCCGAGTGCGGCGAGCCGCTGCAGCACGGCCCAGCGCAACTCGGCGTCGATGCTCAGCCCGTCCGGTACGCCGTCGCCGGCCAGCCAACCGCGCAGTGCATCGCGGTTCGCGGTGTTCGCGATGTAACGGCGCGCGCCGGCAAGCTGCAGGCCCGAGCCGGCGGGCGCGTTTGCGGCGATCACCGCGCCGGCCTCGGCGATCTTGCTCGCGGTAGCGGGCCGGTTGTCCAGGTCCAGATAGCAGCCGGTCGTCCGCTCGGCCCAGCGCAGCACGCTCGACACGACCGCGTCGTCGGTCTCGGACGTGATCGCGGCGGCCACCACGTCGATGGCCAGCGACGGCGACACCTCGGCGTCGGCCACGGCCAGCCGCAGCGCGTTCCACGCACTGACTCGGGCGAGCGGGTCCATGCCGGGCATCGCGACGGCCAGTTGCGGCCAGGCCGTCGGGCTCAGCGCTGTCTTCGCCCAGGTCTCGTCGGTGGAGTCGGGGAGCACGAACGCGGCGTACCAGGTCGACAGCGGGGTGCGCCGGTTCTGCAACACGATAGGCAGTTGCGAGATCCGGCGCCCGGCCTCGTCGTAGCCGGCAGCCACCACCGCGTGCGGCCGGTCAGCGGTCGACCCGGGCGCCGACTCGCGGTGCAGGCTGCCGTCCATCACCCGCAGCGTGTCCATGCCGGACGTGCGCAGCCACGCGTCGGCCCAGCGCGGCAGGTCGACGGCGCCCGCGGCCGTCCACGCCGCCAGCAGGTCGGCGAGCGTCGCGTTGCCGTAGGCGAACTGCGCGAAGTAGCTGCGCAGCCCGGTCAGGAACACCTTCTCGCCGAGGTAGGCGGCGAGCTGACGCAGCACCGACGCGCCCTTGGCGTAGGAGATGCCGTCGAAGTTGTTCAGCGCCATGGCTGCGTCCGCGGCGCCGTTCCCGGCGACCGGGTGCGTGGACGGACGGCGGTCGGCGGTATAGCCCCACGCCTTGCGGACGATGCCGAACTCGACCCACGAGGCGTAGCCGGTGACCGCATCGCACACCCGGTGGCCGAGGTACTCGGCGAACGACTCGTTCAGCCACAGGTCGTCCCACCAGCGCATGGTGACCAGGTCGCCGAACCACATGTGCGCCATCTCGTGCGCGATCGTGCTCGCCCGCTGGCCGCGTTCGGCGTCCGTCGCGCGCGAGCGGAACACGAGCGGGTCGCGGTAGGTCACGCAGCCGGGGTTCTCCATGGCGCCGGCGTTGAACTCCGGCACGAACGCCTGGTGATACTCGCCCCACGGGTAGCGCACCCCGAACAGGCGGTGGAACTCGTCCAGGCAGTCGCGGGTGATCGTCAGCAGTTCATCGGCGTCGCGGTCGAGGTGCTCGGCCAGCGACGCGCGGCAGTGCAGGCCGAGCGGCACGCCGTCGTGCTCCGCGAGCACCGAGTGGTACGGGCCGGCGATGAGTGTGGTGAAGTACGGCGCCAGTGGGCGCGTCGTCGCCAGGCGCCACTGGCCGGGTGCCAGCTGCGTCGCGGCACCGTTGCCGACGACCGTCCAGTCCGGCGAGCACCTCACCGCGATGGTCACCGGCGCCTTCAGGTCCGGCTGGTCGAAGCACGCGAACCAGCGCGGTGCCGCGTCCAGGAAGCTCATGGCGTACAGGTAGACGTTGCCGTCCGCCGGGTCCACGTGCCGGTGCAGACCTTCCCCGTCCTGTGAGTAGCCCATGATCGCCTCGACGACCAGCTCGTTGTGCTCCCGCAGCCCCCGCAGCGGCAGCCGGCCCTCCTGGAGCAGGGACACGTCCACCGCGTCGCCGTTCAGGACGGCCGAGACGAGCGATTCAGGTTTGACGTCCACGAACGTCTCGCCACCCGGCTGGCGGCAGGTGAAGCGGATACGGGTCGTGGACGCGAACGTCCGCTGCGTCGCGGGAAGATCCAGTCCGATCTCGTAAGCGGTAACGGAGATCGCTGCCGCCCGGCGGACCGCTTCGCTGCGTTTGAGGCTGGGCACGCATCCGACGTTATCGGTTACAGCGGGGAAACATTTCGGGGACTGCCAGGAAACACCCGTACCGAAGGCTCTGCCGGGACGAGCGTGCAACCCGCGCGCCGCCGACCGGTTAGGGAGAGCAGCGTGTCCCAGCACCTACTCGCATCCGGCTATACGCCGTTCGACATGAGCAATTTCAGTGCCGGGGACACCGCCTGGATGCTCACGTCGGCGGCGCTCGTGCTCCTGATGACGCCGGCGTTGGCGTTCTTCTACGGGGGGATGGTCCGCGCCAAACACGTCCTCGGCATGTTGATGCAGAACTTCACCGCGATCGCGATCGTCAGCGTCACCTGGGTGGTGATCGGCTTCTCCATCGCCTTCGGCGGGACGGGCCGGTTCTGGGGCGATTTCCACTACGCGGGCCTGCACCACATGGGCGATGCCATCCCGGTGCTGGGGAGCGCGCAGACGGTGCCGACGATGGTGATGGTGGTCTTCCAGCTGACCTTCGCGATCATCACGCCCGCGCTGATCACCGGCTCGACGGCGGACCGGTGGAAGTTCGGGGCGTTCGCCGCTTTCGTCACGATCTGGTCGGTTATCGAGTATGCACCCGTGGCGCACTGGGTGTGGGCGGGCGGCTGGATCGGCCGGCTCGGCACCGAGGACTTCGCGGGCGGCACCGTGGTGCACATCAACGCGGGGGCGGCCGGGCTGGCGATGGCGCTCGTCCTCGGCAGGCGCCTGGGCTGGCCGCGGGAGAAGATGCGCGGTCACAACATCCCGTTCGTCATGCTGGGCGCCGCGCTGCTGTGGTTCGGCTGGTTCGGCTTCAACGCCGGGTCCGCCGGCGCGGCCAACGGCTTGGCGGCGTACGCGTGGGTGAACACGAACACGGCGACGGCGACGGCGCTGATCGGCTGGATCGCGGTGGAGAAGCTGCGGTACGGCAAGTGCACCGCGCTGGGCGCGGCGAGCGGCGCAGTCGCCGGGCTGGTCGCCATCACGCCGTGCGCCGGTTTCGTCAGCCCGATGGGCTCGATCTTCATCGGCCTGATCGCGGGCGCGGTGTGCGCCATGGCGATCAGCCTCAAGCACCGGTTCGGCTTCGACGACTCCCTGGACGTGGTCGGCGTCCACCTGGTCGGCGGCTGGGTCGGCACGCTGCTGATCGGCTTCTTCAGCACGTCCGGCACGAACCCGATCGCGATCGACGGCCTGCTCTACGGCGGTGGGTCGGCGGGTGCGAAGCTGCTGCTGCACCAGTTCGAGGCGGCGCTCGCCGTGACCGTGTTCTCGTTCGTGGTCACGTTCGTCCTCGCCAAGCTCATCGGGCTCGCGATCGACAACCGGGTGAGCGAGAGCGACGAGCTTGAGGGCCTGGACACCTCGATCCACGGCGAGTCGGCGTACGAGTACGGCCCGGTCAGCGGGGGCGCGTTCGCAGCGCTCGCCGGTGCCAAGGAGAGGGTGAACGCATGAAGCAGGTGACGGCGATCGTCAAGCCGTTCAAGCTCGAGGACGTCAAGGCCGCGCTGGAGGTTCTCGGCATCCAGGGGTTGACCGTCGCCGAGGTGCAGGGCTTCGGCCGGCAGCGCGGGCACACCGAGGTGTACCGCGGCGCCGAATACGTAGTCGACCTCGTGCCGAAGGTGCGCATCGACGTCGTGGTGGGTGACTTCGACGCGGACAAGGTCGTCGAGGCGATCGTCGAGGCCGCCCGCACCGGCAAGATCGGCGACGGCAAGGTGTGGGTGACCCCGGTCGAGACAATCGTCCGGGTGCGCACGGGGGAGCGCGACGACGACGCGCTCTGAGCCGCTCGCGCGAGCCCGGGCCGACCTGCTGCGGCGGCCCGGGCTCGCCGGCGTGCGGCTGCGCGAGGAGTTGACCGAGTTGTACGACCGGTGGCTCGCAGCGCTGGTGACTCGTGAGGACGTCGCGCTCGCCGCTGTCGGGGGGCTGGGACGGCGCGAGCCCGCGCCCTGCTCAGATCTCGACCTCGTGCTGCTCTACGAAGGACGCGTCGCTGACCTCGGCGCGCTGGCCGACTCGATCTGGTACCCGATTTGGGACAGCGGCACCGGCCTGGACCACTCCGTGCGCACACCCCAGCAGGCGCTCTCGGTAGCCGACTCCGACCTGAAGGCGATGCTCGGCCTGCTCGACCTGCGGCATCTCGCCGGGGACGCGGCGCTGACCGAGAGTGTGCGGGGCCGCATCCGCGACCGGTGGCGGTCGGTAGCGCAGTCCCGCGTCGGGCAGCTGTCCGAGATGTCGGCGGAGCGGGCACGGCTCGCCGGCGACGCGGCGTTCCTGCTCGAACCGGACCTGAAGGAATCGCGTGGCGGGCTGCGCGACGGCCAGACCGTGCGTGCACTGGCGCTCGCACAGCTGGTCGACCTGCCGCCTGCGGCGCGTGCGGCGTACACGGACCTGCTGGACGTCCGCGGTGAGCTGCACCGGGTGTGCGGCCGTGCGGACGACGTGTTGCGGCTGCAGGAGCAGGCCGAGGTGGGTGGCGCGCTGGGCCTGGACGGCTCCTCCGGTGGCCGGCCGGGTGACGAGGTGCTGCGCCGGGTGAACCTGGCAGCGCGCACGATCGGGCACGCGCTGGACGCCGCGCTGCGGCGCGCGGCCCCATCGCCGAAGCCGCGACGATTCGGGCGGGGCGGCATCGATCGTGGTCGCGTGGGGCTGGCCCGCGACGTCGTGGCGCAGGACGGCGAGGTGGTCCTGGCGCGCGACGCCGATCCGTCCGCCGATCCGGGGCTGGTGCTGCGTGCGGCGCGGTCCGCCGCCGAGCGTGGCCTGCCGATCTCCGAGTTCACGCTGGGCCGGCTCGCGGCGAGCGCGGCGCCCGTGCCCTCGCCGTGGCCGGCCGCCGTGCGCGACGACTTCCTGGCGCTGCTCGGATGTGGCCGGCCAGCGATCGCCGTCCTGGAATCCCTTGACCTGGCCGGGCTGCTTGCGCCCTTGCTGCCCGAGTGGGATGCGGTGCGCGGCCGGGCGCAGCACAACCCCGCGCACAGGTTCACGGTCGACCGCCACCTGTTCGAGACGGCAGCGCACGCCGCCGAGTACACCGCCGCGTCAGCGCGGCCGGACCTGTTGTTGCTCGGGGCTCTGCTGCACGACATCGGCAAGGGGTATCCCGGTGATCATTCGCAGGTGGGCGCGCCGATCGCCGCGTCGATCGCGCGGCGCACCGGACTGCCCGAATCCGACGTGGCGACGATCGAGGCGCTGGTCCGGCATCACCTGCTGCTGCCGGACACGGCAACCCGGCGCGACCTGGACGACCCGGTCACGATGCGACTCGTCGTGGACACGGTGGACGGTTCCGGTGAGCTGCTCGATCTGCTGCACGCGCTGACGATCGCGGATGCCGCCGCGACCGGTCCGGCCGCGTGGAGCGAGTGGAAGGCAGGACTGGTCGCCGAACTCGTCCGCCGCGCGCACGACGTCATCGGCGGCGCGGCGCCGCTGGACGTGCCGCAGCTCGACGACCGCAGCCGGATGCTGGCCGAGTCCGGCGAGACGGCCGTTCTGGTGCGGGACGACGAGGTGGTGGTCGCCGTGCCCGACGGAGTCGGCGTGCTGTACCGGACGGCCGGCGTCCTCGCGCTGCAGCTGCTGGATGTGCGTGCGGCGACGATCCGTACGCACGCGGGCATGGCCGTCAACACGTTCGTCGTCGAGCCCCGTTTCGGCCGGGTGCCGACCGCTGAGACGCTGCAGCGTGAGCTGGCGCGCGTGCTGGCCGGTGACACCGGGCTGGCCGAGCGGCTGCGCGCCAAGGAGGCCACCTATGCGCGGCCTGCGGGCGTGGAGCGCCCGCCGCCGTCGGTGCACTGGTTCGACGGCGAGGCGAGCGGCGCCACCGTGATCGAGTATCGCGGCGCGGATGCGATCGGCCTGCTGTGCCGGGTGACCGCCGCGCTCGAACGCTGCCAGCTCGACGTCCGGTCGGCACGCGTGTCGTCGCTCGCCGGGATCGTCGTCGACGCCTTCTACGTCACGACGCGGGACGGGCGGCCGGTGCCGATAGAGCGGCGTGCCGACGTGGAGGCCGAGCTGCGTCGCGCCTGAGGCGGCTGTTGCCGGCTCAGGCCATGAGGTTCAGACATAGCGCGGTGGCGGTGCGCTCAGTCCGTCGACGTGGATTGGTCCCCCGCGCCCGCTCAGCGAGGTCGCCGGACGCCCAGCCCGTTCCGCGAGCATCTCCGCGACGATCGCGATGGCGATCTCGGCCGGGGTTCGCGCGTTGAGGTCCAGGCCCGCCGGGCCGTGCACTCGAGTGAGGTCGGTGATGCCACGCTCGGCCAGCCACTGCGTACGCGCCTGCTGGGTGTGCCGCGCGCCGAGCGCGCCGACGTATCCGGCGCGGCTCGCCACCGCGGCACGCAGCGCCGGTCCGTCGACGTCCCGGTGATGGCTGAGCACGACGACTCCGTCGCAGCCGGCCAGCGCGGCGATGGCCGCGCTCGCTGACGGTGCGTCGTTGACGACGGCCGAATCCCAGCCCAGCACGCCGGCCGTGGCGACGAGTGCGTCCGCGATGAGCCCGTCGCCCACGACGACGAGCGTCGGCACCGGCCACACGGCGGTGGCCGCGACCCGCCCGTCGGCGAGCACCGCGCCGTCACTGCTGCCCCGGTTGAACAGGCGTGACACGCCCGGCGCGATCTGGTCGGCGCTACCCACCGACTCGCGGGTGTGTACCGAGGTCGAGCCGACGCGCTCGCCGTCGAGCTCGGTCACCAGGCACACCGGCTCGTGCTCGGCGATGAGCCGCCACGCGTCGGCCGGCACGTCCGTCGCCGGCTGGAGCAGCACCTGCGCCGAACCGCCGCATGCCATGCCGGCGCGCACCGCCGCATCGTCGGTGATGGTGATGGAGTGCAGCACGGCTGCGTCGACCGGAAGGAGGGAGTCCTGTGCCGCCCCGGACAGCACGCTGCCGGCCATGGGCTCGCCCGGCGTGAGCGCGGCTATCGGCGTACCGGACTGACCGCTGATGCCACGCAGCCCGACCACGCGCACGATCGTCACCGCGCGTCCGTCCTGCCGCCACTGTTCGATCCGCGCAAGTACCTCGTCCATGACCAGAACCTAGTCCGGTGCGCCGGCCCGGACGGCGGATCCGCGCTCAGGTTGGGCTCGTCAGCATAGGAGCCCGAAGCTGTTTGCGGCAGGCTGACGACATGGCAGGGACGCGCAGCGCGGGGCTGCTGTTGTACCGGGAGCGCGACGGCGGGCTGCAGGTGCTGCTTGCGCACATGGGCGGGCCGTTCTGGGCTCGCAAGGACGAGCGTGCGTGGTCGGTCCCGAAGGGTGAGTACGCGCCGGACGAGGATCCGCTGACGGCGGCGCGGCGCGAGTTCGCCGAGGAGCTCGGGCCGCCGCCGCCGGACGGTCCCTTGCTGGAGTTGGGCGAGGTGCGCCAGTCCGGCGGTAAGTCTGTGACGGTCTGGGCGGTCGAGGGCGAGTTCGATCCGGCGACGGCCGTCAGCAACACGTTCGAGCTGGAATGGCCGCCGCACTCCGGGCGGATGCGGACCTTCCCGGAGGTGGACCGAGTCGCCTGGTTCGACCTCGACACCGCGCGCACCAAGATGGTGGCGGCGCAGGCTGCGTTTCTGGACCGTCTGGTCGCGTCGACTGCGTAGCCGCTATGCGGCGGGCCTGACCCTGCGCGCGTTGCGCAGGTATTCGGCGAACCGCTGTTCGAGCGGTGAGTGTTTCTGCCTGCTTCGGGGCAGAGACGGTGGCCGGCTGGTGTAGTGGTGGCCGGTGGGGGTGATGAGGTCTATTCGTCCGGCGGGTCCGGGTCGGGCGTGCCAGCCGGGGGCTTGTTTGGCGATGTTGCAGGCGACGCAGAGCCCTCCGGCGTTGCGCAGGCTGGTGGGTCCGCCCCGTTGGGCGGGGTGGGTGTGGTCGGTGTGTCGGATGGGTGCTTCGCACCAGGGGGTGCGGCAGGTCTGGTCGCGTAGGGCGATGAAGCGTCGCTGGTTTCTGGTGAATAGTCGCCGCCGGGTGTCCATGGCGACGAGGTCGCCGGTTTGCGGTCGGGTGTAGAGGCGGCGCAGCCAGCGGGGTGCGTCCGGGCGTAGGGCGAGCTCGCGGCCGGTGGTGGCGGGGATGGGGACGCCGTCGATGAGGGCGGGTTCGGTTCCGTCACCGAGGAGGGTGTCGGTGTCGATGACGAGGTTGACCTCGACGGGCACCTGCGCGGCGGTGGTTTGTCCGGTGACGCGTTCCACGAGCGTGTCGGCCATGACCTGACCCCGGCCGCGCTCATCGCCAGTGGCGATGTGGGTGTCGGCGTGCCGGGACAGTGCTGCGTAGACGGCGACGCCTTGCGCGACGGGCAGCAGCGCGGTGAGCCGGGTCATCGCGTCCGGTGCGGGTCGCAGGCTGACGCGGCGGTCGTTGGCGGAGTTGCTGAGCCGGTTCACGAACCCGGACGGGTCGATCCGGTAGGCGGCTTTCTTCGCCTCGGTCTCGACCCGCTTGTC
>DASTXN010000061.1:0-27916 GCA_035765515.1 Jatrophihabitantaceae bacterium
CGGACTGCGCGCTGCTGGCCCTCGAACTGCTCGAGCGGGCCGAGCGGACGGACGGGCTGCCCCCGCTGCGCGTCGGGCTGGCTGCCGGGCAGGTCGTCACGCGTCTCGGCGACGTCTACGGCTCGACGGTGAACATCGCCAGCCGGCTGACCTCGTTGAGCCGGCCGGGCTGGATCCTGGTCGACCGCGGCATGGCCGAGGCGCTCGAGGGCGACGACCGGTTCGTGCTGCGTTCGCGCCGCCCGGAGTCCGTCCGCGGCTTCCACCACCTGCGGCAGTGGCGGCTGAAGGCCGCGGGCGACGTCGCACCGGCAGCCCGCAGACGCGGACACGGTAACCGCGGCCGGTAGGCTCTGCTGCGCGATGAAGACCTTCGACCAGCTGTTCGCCGAGCTTACCGAGCGGCAGCGCACGCGTCCGGACGGTTCCGGCACCGTCGCGGCGCTCGACGCCGGCGTCCACGCGCAGGGCAAGAAGGTCGTCGAGGAGGCCGCCGAGGTCTGGATGGCGGCCGAGCACGAGTCCGCCGAGCGGACCGCCGAGGAGATCAGCCAGCTGCTCTACCGCGTCCAGGTCATCATGCTGGGTAAGGGAATCGGGCTCGAGGACGTCTACCGACATCTGTAGACCGCCCCGGACGGTTCCCATCCAGACAGAACAGGCAGACACAGACCCATGCTCCGCATCGCAGTTCCCAACAAGGGCTCACTGTCCGAGCCCGCCAGCCAGATGCTCATCGAGGCCGGTTACCGGCAGCGTTCGGACAGCCGTGAGCTCGTCCTGCTGGACGCCGAGAACGACACCGAGTTCTTCTTCCTCCGCCCGCGTGACATCGCGGTCTACGTCGGGTCCGGCCGGCTCGACGTCGGCATCACCGGCGAGGACCTGCTGCTCGACTCGGGTGCGAAGGCCGAGCCGATCCTGCAGCTCGGCTTCGGCGCGTCCACGTTCCGTTTCGCCGCGAAGCCGGGCAGCACCTCCGACGTTGCCGACCTCGCGGGCAAGCGGATCGCGACCGCGTACCCCGGCGTGGTCACGTCCTACCTGAGCGAGCGCGGCATCGAGGCCGAGCTGATCAGGTTGGACGGGGCGGTAGAGACAGCGGTGCGCCTGGACGTCGCCGACGCGATCGCGGACGTCGTCTCGACCGGCACGACGCTACGCAACGCAGGGCTGGAGATCTTCGGCGATCCGCTGCTCACCAGCCAGGCCGTGCTGATCCGGCGCTCGGGCGGCGAGGTGAGCGCGCAGGTCGGCCAGCTGGTGCGCCGGCTGCAGGGCGTGATCATCGCGCGCCAGTGGGTGCTGATGGACTACGACATCTCCGACGAACTGGTCGAGCAGGCGGTCGCGATCACGCCCGGTTACGAGTCGCCGACCGTGTCCGCGCTGCACGAGCGCGGCTGGTCGGCCGTGCGCTCCATGGTCCGGCGCAAGGACACCAACCGCGTGATGGACGAGCTGTGGGAGCTCGGCGCACGCGCCATCTTCGTGACCGACATCCACGCATGCAGGCTCTGAAGATGACCGAGAACGTCGTGACCGCGAAGCCGATCCTGTTCGCGCGGATCGGGTACGCGGCCGCGGCGTTCGTGCTGGCCGTGTTCGTGATCGTCGCGCTGGTGATGCGCAGCGACAACGCCGGCGCGCACTTCGTCGAGAGCGACCAGGTCGCCACGGTGCTCATCGGCGTGATCCTGGGCGGGCTGTGCCTGATGCCCACCCGGCCCAGGCTGCGTGCCGATGCCGAGGGTGTGCGGCTGCGCTCGTTCCTGGGCGGCTGGCGCTTCGTGCCCTGGGACGTGATCGTGCGCGTCGACTTCCCCAGCAAGGTGCGGTTCGCGCGGCTGGTCCTGCCGGGGGAGGAGACGTTCGCGATCTACGCGATCGCGCGCGTCGACAAACAGCACGCCGTCGACGCCATGCGCGAGCTGCGCGCGTTGTTCGCCACAGTCCGTTCCGCCCGGTAGCTGCCGTGAGCGCCGTGCCGGTCGCCGCAGCCGTCGCGGTCGCGGTCGTCGCCGCAGCGGTCGGCTACCTGATCTACCGGCGCCGGGACCTGGGCACGCCCGCCGACCGCGCTACGTTCGACACCCTGCACACCGCGAGCCTGGCCGCGCCGGGGTTGCGTGAAGGGCTCAGCCGTGCGGGCGCCGAGCGGGCCGTGCGGCACCTGCGTGCGCTGCTCGGCACGGCCGCGGTCGCGCTCACCGACCGGTCGCGTGTGCTCGCCGTGGACGGCGTCTCGCACAACCACGCCGAGCACGCCGTCAGCCACGCCACCCGCACGCTCGACGGCGGGCGGACGGCGGTGCTCACCGCACGAGAGGTGTCCTGCGGCTCGCCCGACTGCCCGGTGCGCACCGCGGTCGTGGCCCCGGTCGTAGACGGCGACACCGTGGTGGGCTCGCTCGTCGCGTACAGCCGGGACACGTCCGCGATGCTGGTGCGGGCCGTCGAGGAGGTCGCCCGTTGGGTGTCCGGCCAGGTCGAACTGGCCAGCGCCGACGCGCAGCGCACCCGGCTGATGGAGGCCGAACTGCGCGCACTGCGTGCACAGATCAGCCCACACTTCGTCTACAACTCGCTGAACGCGATCGCGTCGTTCACGCGCACCGACCCGGACCGGGCGCGTGAGCTGCTGCTGGAGTTCGCCGACTTCACCCGGTACGCGCTGCGCCGCGGAGGCGAGTTCGCCACCCTGTCGGACGAGCTGCGCAACACCGAGCGCTACCTGGTGCTGGAACAGGCGCGCTTCGACGAACGGTTGCGCGTCTCGCTGCGCGTCGCGCCCGAGGTGTTGCCGATCGCCGTGCCGTTCCTGGTGGTCCAACCATTGGTGGAGAACGCGGTGCGGCACGGTCTGGAGGGCGGAGCCGACGTGGTCACGGTGTCGATCACGGCGATGGACAGCGGTTCGGACGCAGTGATCACCGTCGAGGACGACGGCGCGGGATCCGACCCCGCCGTCATCCGCGCGGCGCTGGAAGGGACCGAGACCGCCGATCGGGCCGGGGCGCGGGACGGGTCCGTCGGGCTGGCCAACGTCGACTCGCGGCTGCGCCAGGTGTACGGCGACCCGTACGGACTGGTGATCGAGACCGCGCCCACGGCGGGAACCCGGGTCAGCTTCCGGGTGCCGAAGTTCGCCCCGGGGGTCCGCGCCGCGCCGAGCGCGAACCGCTGAATCACGGGCACGACCTGGCGTAGCCTGCCGACATGTCCGACGCCGACCGGTTGCTGCGGGCCCTCGTCGTCGACGACGAAGGCCCGGCCCGCGAGGAGCTCGCCTACCTGTTGCGCGAGGACACCCGGATCGCGCACGTGCGCACCGCCGACAACGCCGCCGCAGCGCTGACGGTGCTCAACGACGAACCGTTCGACGTCCTGTTCTGCGACATCAAGATGCCCGGTCTCGACGGTGTCGCGCTGGCGCGCGTGGTCTCGCGCTTCGCCGAGCGGCCGCAGATCGTCTTCGTCACCGCGTACGAGGACCGGGCGGTGGACGCGTTCGAGCTGCAGGCGACCGACTACGTGATGAAGCCGGTCCGCCCGGAACGGCTCGCCGAAGCGGTGCGCCGCGTAGTCGGATCCGCGAGCGCGGAACAGTCCGCTGACGTCGACGAGACGATTGCGGTCGAGCTGGCCGGCGTCACCCGGTTCGTGCGCCGCTCGCAGGTGCGCTTCGTCGAGGCACAGGGCGACTACGCGCGACTACACACCGCCGACGACAGCCATCTTGTGCGCAGCCCGCTGTCGATGCTCGAGGCTCGCTGGGCCGACGCCGGCTTCGTGCGCATCCACCGCAGCACGCTCGTCGCGCTCGACCACATCGAAGAGGTGCGCGTCTCGGACGGCAGGATGACGGTGCGGCTGGGCGCCGACGAGCTCCCGGTCAGCCGCCGGCACTGCCGAGAGCTGCGCGACCGGCTGACCGCCCGATGACCACCGGGCCGGTCAAGCGGGTCCGGATCACGCATCCGCGTACCGAGGCCGCCCGCCGCGCCCCTGCGCGCGCGCCCTCACGCGAGATCGACGAGCAGACCGAGCTCGGCGAGATCTACATGCGTTCGCTGATCCGCAGCCAGCGTCGTCTCGCGCTCGCCGTGTGCGGCGCGATAGGTGTCGTGCTCGCCGGCATCGCGTTGGCCGGCGCGGCGTTCCCGCGGTTCGGCACGAGCCGGCTGCTCGGGCTGCCCCTGCCGTGGGTGCTGCTCGGCGTGCTCGTGTATCCAGTGCTGATCGCGCTGGCCGCCTACGCGGTGCGCCAGTCCGAGCGCAACGAGCGGGCGTTCACCGACCTGGTCCGGCGCCGGTGAGCGGACACGCGGCCGCGGTCGTCGCCGTCTCCGCGGTCGCGGTCGCCACCACCGTCGCCGGGACATTCGGGCTGCGCCGCGCACGCACGACCAGCGACTTCTACGTGGCGGCGCGGGCCGTGACGCCGCGGTGGAACGCGGCGGCGATCGGTGGCGAGTACCTGTCCGCCGCGTCGTACCTCGGCATCGCGGGCCTGATCCTCGCCTACGGATTCGACGTGCTCTGGTACCCGGTCGGGTACACGGCCGGGTATCTGGTGCTGCTCGCGCTCGTGGCCGCGCCACTGCGGCGCAGCGGCGCCTACACGCTGCCGGACTTCGCCGAGATCCGGCTCGGCTCGGTGGTGGTGCGCCGCGCCGCGAGCGTGCTGGTGGTGCTGATCGGCTGGCTGTACCTGGTGCCGCAGTTGCAGGGCGCGGGCCTGACGCTGGCCACTCAGACGGGCGCGCCGCACTGGGCCGGTGGGCTGATCGTCTGCGCCGTCGTGATCTCCGCAGTCGCCGCGGGCGGGATGCGCTCGATCACGTTCGCCCAGGCGTTGCAGTTCTGGTTGAAGTTCCTCGCCATGCTGATTCCAGCGCTCGTCCTGCTGTTCGTCTGGCAGCACCGGGGCGACAGCCTGGACCGTGGCTACCCGACGGCGTCCGCGCGCACCGTGGTGACGATCGACAGCCAGACTGCGGTCCATGCGCCGGTGGCCGAGACGCTCACGGTGCGCGGCCGCCTCGACGGGCGGCCGGTGGACGGTGCCGTCCGGCTTGGCGCGGGCACACACTCGTTCGGCGCGAACAGCACGGTCGTCCTGCAGCGCGGCGACGTCATCCCGGTGGTCGCCGACCTGCCCGATCAACGCACCGGGTCGTGGCTGCAGCCGCTGGGGTCCGGCAAGGACCATCCGCTGTACGCGAGCCTGTCGCTCATTCTGGCGATCTGCCTGGGGACGATGGGCCTGCCACACGTGCTGGTCCGCTTCTACACGAACCCGGACGGCAGGGACACGCGGCGCACCACGTTCGTCGTCATCGTGCTGCTGTCGGCGTTCTACCTGCTGCCGACAGTGTTCGGCGCCTTCGGGCGAAGATACGTCCCCGACCTGCTGCTGACCGGCAATACCGACGCAACCGTGCTGCTGCTGCCCGAGCGCATGATCGGCGGCGAGCTGGGTGTGTTGCTGAGCGCGCTGGTCACCGCCGGCGCGTTCGCCGCCTTCCTGTCGACGGCGTCGGGCCTGACCGTCTCGGTGGCCGGCGTGCTGTCGCAGGACGTCTTGCGGCCGGCGCGTGACCGGCACCGTGCCCAGCGGATCCGCTCGTTCCGGCTCGGCGCGATCGCCGCTATCGGCGTGCCGTACCTGCTCAGCCTGCCGAGCCAGCACCTGGGCCTGGCCGCCGTCGTCGGGCTGGCGTTCGCGGTTGCGGCGGCGACATTCTGTCCGCTCCTGGTTCTCGGCGTCTGGTGGCGACGGCTCACGGACGTCGGCGCGCTGACCGGCCTGATCGCCGGCGGCGCGCTGGCCACCGCCGCGGTGCTCACCACGATGATCGCCGACGTCGACACCGGCTGGCTCGGTGCGCTGCTGCAGCAACCAGCGGCGTGGGCGGTGCCGCTGACCTTCGCGGTGATGATCGCGGTGTCGCTGGCGACGCGCTCGCGAATGCACGGCGATGTCGGACGGATCATGGTGCGCCTGCACGCCCCGGAGGCGTTGACGGCCGAGCTGCGCGCCGGGCCGCCCGGGGACCGCTCGTCGCCCGATCCCGACCGTTCGTCGCAGCAGGGCGACCGTCTGACGACGCGGGAACCGCGCCCGGCGACTACCGACGCGTAGTTGCTGCGCCGTGACCGCGGTCACTGGCAGATTTCGCTCGACAGGGCGCCGACGGCGCCGCAGCCGGGATGCTCCCGGCCAGGCGAGAGGAGCTGTAGATGGCAGACGAGATCGGACGGCAGCGAACCGAGGTCAGCGTTCCGGCAACGACCGGGGCCGGCTTCGGCGACCCCGGACCGCTCGGGCTGGCCGGATTCGCGGCCACGACCTTCTTCCTGTCCGTGATCAACACCAACATGCTCGGTGCGTCGGTGCAGGCGATCGTGTTCGGCCTGGCCTTCTTCTACGGCGGCATCGCGCAACTGGCGGCCGGCCTGTGGGAGTTCGCCAAGGGCAACACGTTCGGGGCGGTCGCGTTCTGCTCGTACGGCGCGTTCTGGCTCTCGTTCTGGTGGATGCTGACGCACCTGCCCCAGGGCGCGAAGCCGAACGACCTGCTGCACGGTGTCGGCCTGTACCTGCTCTGCTGGGCGATTTTCACCGCCTACATGACAGTCGCGGCCTCGCGCACCACCGGAGCCATCTTCCTGGTGTTCATCCTGCTGACGCTGACCTACATCGCGCTGGTGATCGGCTTCTTCAGCGAGAGCGTGGCCGACTTCGAGGCGAACAGCAACGGCTGGATCCACGTGGGTGGCTGGATCGGCATCCTCACCGCGATCGCGGCCTGGTACGCGTCCTTCGCCGGCGTCACGAACTCGACCTTCAAGCGGGTCGTGGCACCGGTCTTCCCGCGCTGACAGGGCGCCCTTGATGTGTCCCGCGCCGGCTGCCTTGCGCCCGGCGCGGGACACGTCTACACCGGAGGTACGCGTCGGCGCTCGACGAGGATTGGTAGGTAGTAGATGACACAGTCAGAGAACAACCAGAACATCGCCGCGCTGCTTCTGGAGGAGCGCCGCTATGCGCCGCCGCCGGAGTTCGCGTCGCAGGCCAACGCCAAGCCCGGGTTCTCCGAGCAGGACTCGGACGAGTTCTGGGAGCGCGAAGGTCGGGAGCGGCTGTCGTGGTTCACCCCGTTCACCGAGTTGAAGCAGTGGGACCCGCCCTTCGCGAAGTGGTATCTCGGCGGCAAGATCAACGCCTGTTACAACTGCGTGGACCGTCACGTCGAGAACGGCCTGGGTGACAAGGTCGCCTACTACTGGGAGGCGGAGGACCCGGCCGAGAAGGTCGCCATCACGTACGGCGACCTGCAGCGACGGGTCGTGAAGGCCGCCAACGGCTTCAAGGCACTGGGGGTCAAGAAGGGCAGCCACGTCGGGATCTACATGGGCATGGTGCCGGAGTTGCCGGTCACGATGCTGGCGTTGACCCGGATCGGCGCGCCGTTCACGGTGGTGTTCGGCGGGTTCAGCGCCGACTCGCTGGGCGGCCGGCTGAACGACATGCAGTGCGAGTTCCTCGTCACGCAGGACGGCTCGTGGCGGCGCGGCCAGCCGTCCCCGCTCAAGCCGATCGCCGACGACGCGATGGCGATGGCGCCCTCGGTCACAACCTGCGTAGTGGTGAAGCGGGCCGGCAACGAGGTTGCCATGTCCTCCGGCCGGGACCACTGGTGGTCCGACGCGGTCGACGGTCAGAGCGACGACGCGGCAGCGTGCCCGTGCGAGCCGATGGATTCCGAGGACCTGCTGTTCCTGATGTACTCCTCCGGGACGACGGGCAAGCCGAAGGGGGTCGTGCACACCACGGCGGGCTACCTGGCCGGAGTGTCGGCCACACATCACTACATCTTCGACATCAAGCCCGATTCGGTGTATTGGTGCGCCGCCGACATCGGTTGGATCACGGGGCACTCGTACATCGTGTTCGGTCCGCTGGTCAACGGCACCACCTCGGTGATGTACGAGGGCACCCCGGCCTACCCGGACATGGACCGTTGGTGGGACATCATCGAGCGCTACAAGGTGACCATCCTGTACTGCGCGCCGACGGCAATCCGCACGCACATGAAGTGGGGGCCGGAGTACGCGCAGCGGCACGACCTGACATCGCTGAAGGTGCTGGGCTCCGTCGGTGAGCCGATCAACCCCGAGGCGTGGGTCTGGTATCGCGACAACATCGGCGGCGGCAAGACACCGGTCGTGGATACCTGGTGGCAGACGGAGACCGGCATGATCATGGTCTCGGCGCTGCCCGGGGTCACCACGCTCAAGCCCGGCTCTGCCACCAAGCCGTTCGTCGGGGTGGACGCGGCCGTGTTCGACAACGACGGCAACGAGATCCCACCCGGGCAGGGCGCCGGCTACATGGTCGTGAAGGCTCCGTGGCCGGCGATGCTGCGCGGTCTGTACAACGACAACGACCGCTACCGCGACGTGTACTGGTCCCGATTCCCGGGCGTGTACCTGGCCGGTGACGGGGCCCGCGTCGACGAGGACGGCGACTTCTGGCTGATGGGCCGGATCGACGACGTCATGAACGTCTCCGGGCACCGGCTGTCCACGATCGAGATCGAATCCGCGATCGTGGACCATCCCGAGGTCGCCGAGGCCGCGGTCACCGCCCGCAGCGACGCGGTCACCGGCCAGGCCGTGGTCGCCTACGTGATCCTCAAGGGCGGCAAGGAGGGCTCCAAGGAGAAGGCCACCGAACTGCGCGACCACGTCGCCAAGGTCATCGGCCCGATCGCCAAGCCGGCGAACATCGTGTTCACCCAGGAGCTGCCGAAGACCCGGTCGGGCAAGATCATGCGCCGCTTGCTGAAGGACGTGGCCGAGAACCGCACCCTCGGTGACACCACGACGCTCGCCGACCCGGGCGTCGTCGACGAGATCGCCGCACGGGCCAAGGTGGAAGCCGACAAGGAGGGCTGAGCTTTCCGCCCGGGTCAACGAAGCCGTTCGGCGAGGGCGAGCGCGTCGAACGGCGCGTGCACCTTCGCGTCGTTGTCGAAGTAGACGACGACATCGTGGCCCGCCGCGGTCCACCCCCGGACCGCGGCGGCCCACTGCTGTAGGGCCTCCGAGCTGTAGCCGCTGGTGTACAACTCGGTGTCGCCGTGCAGCCGGACGTACACCAGCCGGCTGGTGGCCTCGCGGATCAGCGGCCATCGGCCGGCGGTGTCGGCAACCACGAGCGCGATGTCGTGTTCGCGAAGCAGCGCCGTGAACGCCGGCGTCTGGAAGCTCGGGTGCCGGATTTCCAGCGCGTGCCGGACCGGCCGGTCGGCGTCGGTGTCGGTGAAGGCCCGCCCGGCCAGCCGCGCGTCGTGGTGGCGCGCCAGCCAGGCGGCCTCGCCGGTCGAACGCGGCAACCGGGCGAAGAAGTCGGTCAGCCGCTGCGGGTCGAACCCGAGGTTGGGGGGCAGCTGCCACAGCACCGGGCCGAGCTTGTCGCCGAGCGCGAGGACGCCGGACGCGAAGAAATTCGCCAGCGCGGTGTCGACGTCGCGCAGCTTCTTCATGTGCGTGATGAACCGGCCGCCCTTGACGGCGAACAGGAAACCGTCCGGCGTCTGCGCCCGCCACGCCCGGTAGCTGTCCGGTCGCTGCAACGAGTAGAACGAGCCGTTGATCTCCACGGTGGGCATCCGCTCGGCCACGTAGCGCAGCTCGGCGCGCTGCGGCAGGCCCTTGGGGTAGAAGACACCGCGCCAGGGTGGGTACGTCCAGCCGGAGATGCCGACCAGTGCGGTGCCGTCCACGCCGGGCAGCTTGCCCGGATCAGAGCAGCTTCTCGCCCGGCCCCTCGCCGGGAGCGTCCGGATAGGCCGATGACTCCCGGAAGGCGGCCTGCAGCGTCTTCAGCCCGTCCCGCAGTGGCTGGCGGTGCATCCCCAGGTCCGGCTGCGCGGCCGACACCAGGCCGGCGAGCGCCGTGATCAGGCGGCGGGCCTCGTCCAGATCCAGGTTGGGCTCGCCGTCCGGCGCGAGTCCCAGCTTCTCGGCAGCAGCGCTCATCAGCATCACCGCCGCGCGGGTGATCACCTCGACGGCGGGGATCTCGCCCAGCTCGCGGGCGGACAGCTCGTCCGCAGTGTCTGCAGCGCCTGATTTTGGATCGATGTCGCTCACGCTGATACCCTGTCATTGCGACCAGCCCCCGCCCGCCGCGGGGGTGTGCAAGCGGAAGCCTTCCAGCCTCCCACCCGTGCCACTACGAACGTCAGGTGAGCCGGGTCCGGTCCGACGCGCCCGGCCGCTCGCCGGGTGCGCCGTCGCGTGTTGTGCGACGGTCGGACCGGTCGGCTTCGGGCCCCGTGCGCACTGCCGCACCGGGCCCGCTCTCGTTTCCGGCGGACGTCGGCCCGGATCGCAGAGAACCGACCAAGGAGGTCCCATTAGCTCTGAACCGAGGATCAACGACCGGATCCGTGTGCCCGAGGTGCGCCTCGTCGGTCCCGAGGGCGAGCAGGTCGGCATCGTGCCGATCGGCAAGGCCCTGGAACTGGCAATGGAGGCCGACCTGGATCTTGTCGAGGTCGCGCCGATGGCCCGCCCGCCCGTCTGCAAGCTCATGGACTACGGAAAGTTCAAATACGAGAGCGCGCAGAAGGCCCGCGAGGCCCGTCGCAACCAGGCCCTGACGGTCATCAAGGAGATGAAGCTCCGGCCGAAGATCGACTCGCACGACTACGAGACCAAGAAGGGTCACGTCGAGCGGTTCCTCAAGCAGGGTGACAAGGTCAAGATCACCATCATGTTCCGGGGACGCGAGCAGTCGCGGCCGGAACTCGGGTTCCGGTTGCTGCAGCGGCTCGCCAACGACATCTCCGACCTGGGTTTCGTCGAGTCGGCACCGAAGCAGGACGGCCGCAACATGATCATGGTCGTGGCACCGCACCGGAGCAGCAAGCCGGTCCGAGCCCCTCGCGAGGCGGACACCAGCGCCGAGGCTGAGGTTGCGGCCGACGCCGAGGCAGCCGAGTAGCTCCAGCGCGACGAGCCACCGAACCACCGACCACCACCATCAGAATCAGGACGAACCGATGCCGAAGAACAAGACCCACAGCGGGATGAAGAAGCGCGTCAAGGTGAGCGGCAGCGGCAAGCTGCTCGCGCAGCACGCCGGGATGCGGCACAAGCTGGAGAAGAAGCCGTCGACCCTGACCCGTCGCCTGACCGGCGTCAAGGAGATCGCGGCGCCCGACGCGCCGCGCGTGAAGAAGCTGCTCGGGCGCTGACGCGCCTTTCTCTCGTCAACCCCGCCGCCCGCATGTGATCGGGCGGCCCGAACAACCAAGGACCTACCGTGGCACGCGTCAAGCGGGCAGTGAACGCCCAGAAGAAGCGCCGGAGCACCCTCGAAGCGGCCAGCGGTTACCGCGGCCAGCGTTCGCGGCTCTACCGCAAGGCCAAGGAGCAGCTGCTCCACTCCGCGACGTACTCCTACCGTGACCGCAAGGCGCGCAAGGGCGACTTCCGGCAGCTGTGGATCACCCGCATCAACGCGGCGGCCCGCGCGAACGACATGACCTACAACCGCTTCATCCAGGGCCTGCGCCTGGCCGGCGTGACTGTGGACCGCAAGGTGCTCGCCGACCTGGCCGTCACCGACGAGGCCGCGTTCAGCGCGCTCGTCGAGGTCGCCCGTGCGGCAGTCGCCGCCGAGGGAACCGGTGGCGCGCAGTCCCCGGCTGCCTGATTGCTGAGCAGCTCGAACGCCCGGCTCGCGGCGGCCCGTCGTCTCACCAGACGGCAGGCCCGTCGCGACGCCGGGCGTTTCCTTGCCGAGGGCGCCCAAGCGGTGCGTGAGGCGCTCGCCGCCGACGCCGTGCTCGAGCTGTTCGCGACCGCCGACGCGATCGAGCGGCACCCCGAGCTGACCGCGGGCGCGGCCGAGATCGGCGCGAAGGACGCGGCCGCGCTGTCCGAGACGGTCACCCCGCAGGGCCTGGTCGCGGTGTGCCGCGCTGTGGACGTCCCGCTGGACGCCGCACTCGCGTCACGGCCGGCACTCGTCGCTGCTCTGGTGAACGCGAACGATCCGGGCAACGCCGGCACGATCCTGCGCACCGCGGATGCGGCCGGCGCGGGCGCGGTGATCTTCGCCGGCGGCGTCGACCCGTACAACGGCAAGGCGGTGCGCGCGAGCGCCGGCAGCCTGTTCCACCTGGATGTAGTCACCGGTGTCGACGTCGCGGAGCTGCTGGATGCAGCGCGCGTGGCGGGCCTGCGCGCGCTCGCGACGTCCGGCGCGGGTGGTCGCGACCTCGACGAGCTGGTCGATTCCGGTGAGCTCGCCGGGCCGACGCTGTGGCTGTTCGGCAACGAGGCGCGGGGCCTGCCTCCTGAGGCCGTCGCCGCCGCGGACGAGAGCGTGCGCGTGCCCATCCACGGCCGTGCGGAGAGCCTGAACCTGGCCGCCGCGGCTGCGGTCTGCCTCTACGCCAGCGCCCGGGCCCAGCGCACCTGACCGGTATGCTGATCGCGTGAGTCCGTCGATCAGCAGCTTGGGCAGCCGTTCGCCATTCGGCGCGCGGCTGGCGGCCGCATCCCACCTGCGCTGAGGCGGCGGAGCGCTGCCGCGTCGGCGCTGCCACCCGTCCGCATGTGATCGACGAAAGAACTCAACCCCATGACCGATTCAGGCTTCGATCCCGTCGAGGTCGCTGCCCTGCAGCCCGAGGCACTCGACGCGAACGTCGCTGCCGCGCTCGAGGCGTTCGCCGCGGCGCAGGACCTCGACGAGCTCAAGACCGCCCGCCTCGCGCACGCCGGTGACAACTCGCCGCTCGCGCTGGCCAACCGCGAGATCGGTGCGTTGCCGCCGGCCGCGCGCAAGGCCGCCGGCCAGCGGGTGGGTGCCGCCCGCACGTCCGTCACGCGCGCGCTCGAGGCGCGCCAGGTCGCGCTGGAGGCCGAGCGCGATGAACGCATGCTCGTGGACGAGGCGGTGGACGTCACGCTGCCCACCGACCGGCATCCGCGCGGCGCGCGCCACCCGCTGACCACGCTGCAGGAACACATCGCGGACATCTTCGTGGCGATGGGCTACGAGATGGCCGAGGGCCCCGAGATCGAGGCGGAGTGGTTCAACTTCGACGCGCTGAACATCGGCGTCGACCACCCGGCCCGCTCGATGATGGACACCTTCTTCGTCGACTCGCCCGATTCGGGTCTGGTGCTGCGTACGCACACCTCGCCGGTGCAGGCGCGCGCGATGCTCGTGCGCCAGCCCCCGATCTACGTGATCTGCCCCGGCAAGGTGTTCCGCACCGACGAGCTGGACGCCACGCACACGCCGGTCTTCCACCAGGTCGAGGGCCTCGTCGTGGACGAGGGAATCACGATGGCCCACCTGAAGGGCACGCTCGACCACCTCGCCGAGGCCGTCTTCGGCGAGGGCATCATCACCCGGCTGCGCCCGTCCTACTTCCCGTTCACCGAGCCCAGCGCCGAGGTCGACCTGGTCTGCTTCGTCTGCCGTGGCGCGTCCGTCGGCAACCCCGACCGGCCCTGCCGCACCTGCGGCAGCGAGGGCTGGATCGAGTGGGGCGGCTGCGGCATGGTCAACCCGCGCGTGCTGCGCGCCTGCGGAATCGACCCCGAGCGCTACACCGGATTCGCGTTCGGCATGGGCATCGAGCGCACGTTGATGTTCCGCAACGGGGTGGAGGACATGCGCGACATCGTCGAGGGCGACGTCCGCTTCACCGCCGCGTTCGGAATGGAGGCCTGAGATGCGAGCTCCGATCAGCTGGCTGGCCGAGTACGTCGACCTGCCGGACGGACTCGCGCCGCGCGAATTGGGCGACGCCCTGGTGCGCGTCGGCCTCGAGGTCGAGCGCGTCGAGTCCGGCGCCGACGGCCTGTCCGGCCCGATCGTCGTGGGCCGCGTCCTGGAGTTCGCCGAGGAGCAGCAGAAGAACGGCAAGACGATCCGCTGGTGCCAGGTCGACGTGGGCGAGCCCGAACCGCGCGGCATCGTCTGCGGCGCGCACAACTTCGCGGCCGGCGACCTGGTCGTCGTCTCGCTGCCCGGCGCCGTCCTGCCCGGAGGCTTCGCGATCACCGCGCGCAAGACGTACGGGCACGTCTCGGACGGGATGATCTGCTCGGTCCGCGAGCTCGGCATCGGCGACGATCATGAGGGCATCCTCGTGCTCGACGTCGATGCGGAGCCGGGGGCCGACGCGCTGGACGTCCTCGGCCTGCGCGACGCGGTGCTGGACATCGCGATCACGCCGGATCGCGGCTACTGCCTTTCCGTGCGCGGACTCGCCCGCGAGGCGTCGCTCGCGCTCGGTGTCGCCTTCCACGACCTCGACGTCGAGCAGCCGCAGGTAGACCAGCGCGCGTACGACGTCACCGTGTCCGACCCGGAGGGCTGCGACCAGTTCTCGATGCGCGCGATCACCGGACTCGACCCGGCCGCGCCCACGCCGGACTGGATGGCGCGGCGGCTGCGGCAGAGCGGGATGCGTCCGATCTCGCTGGCCGTCGACGTGGCCAACTACGTAATGCTCGAGACCGGCCAGCCGCTGCACACGTTCGACCGCGCCAAGCTCACCGGTGCGATCGGTGTGCGGCGCGCGATCGCGGGCGAGAAGCTCACCACGCTGGACGGCGTCGTGCGCGAACTCGATCCGGACGACCTGGTCGTGACCGACGATTCCGGACCGGTCGCGCTGGCCGGCGTCATGGGCGGGGCGTCCACCGAGATCGGCGACAGCACACGGGAGGTCGTGCTGGAGGCCGCGCACTGGCACCCGGCCTCGATCTCGCGCGCTGTGCGGCGGCACAAGCTGCCCAGCGAGGCTGCCAAGCGCTTCGAGCGCGGCGTCGACCCGCTGATCGCCGGCGTCGCGCTGCAGCGCTGCGTCGATCTGTTGGTCGAGTACGGCGGGGCGACGGCTGTGGACGGCTACACCGTGATCGGCGACGGTCCGGCCCGCTCGCTGATCGCGCTGAACGCCGGGCGCCCGGCCGCGCTGGCCGGCATGCCGATCTCGCGCGACACCGTGGTCGGGCACCTGCAAGGGGTCGGCTGCACCGTCGACGGCGGTGAAGTGCTGCAGGTGCTGCCACCGAGCTGGCGCCCCGACCTGACCGACCCGGCGGACCTGGTCGAGGAGGTCGTCCGGCTGGTCGGCTACGACCGGTTGCCATCGCGCCTGCCGACCCCGCGCGTCGGGCACGGGCTGACCGGCTCACAGCAGCTGCGCCGGTCGCTGTCGCGTGCGCTCGCGGCCGCCGGCTACACCGAAGTGCTCAGCTACCCGTTCCTGTCCGAGCAGATCGCGGACCAGCTCGGCCTCGATGCCGACGATCCACGCCGCGCGGCCATCCGGCTGGCCAACCCCTTGGCGGACACCGAACCGCTGATGCGCACCACGCTGCTGCCGGGTCTGTTCGCCGCGGTCCGGCGCAACGAGGGACGCGGCGCCCGCGATCTCGCGCTGTTCGAGAGCGGGCTGGTGTACTTCGCCCGTCCGGACGCGCCCCCGATGCCGCGTCCGGGCGTCGAGCACCGGCCGAGCGAGGAGCAGATCTCGGCGATGTTCGCCGCGATTCCCGAGCAGCGGCGGCACGTGGCCGCCGTGCTGACCGGCGAGTTCGACCGTCCGGGCTGGTGGGGACCGGGCCGGACGAGCGGGTGGGCGGACGCGATCGAGGCGGCCCGCGTGGTCGGCGAGATTGCGCGCGTGGAGTTCGAGCTGCGTCCCGCGCAGACCGCTCCGTGGCACCCGGGCCGGTGCGCCGCCGTGCTGCTGGACGGTTCGGTGATCGGGCACGCGGGGGAGCTGCACCCGCGCGTCGTCTCCGCCCTCGGCCTGCCCGAGCGGACATGTGCGATGGAGCTGGACGTCGACGCGCTCAACCCGCCGCCGCCCGCGCAGGCGCCCCGTCTCTGGGGATACCCGCCGGTGCTGCTGGACGTGGCCCTGATCGTGCCCGCGGACGTGGCCGCCGCTGACGTCCTCGCTGCGCTGCGCACGGGCGCCGGCGAACTGCTGGAGAGCGTGCGGCTGTTCGACGTGTACCGCGACGACGAGCGGCTCGGCGCCGGGCTGAAATCGCTGGCGTTCGCGCTGCGCTTCCGGGCCGACCACACGCTCACCCTGGAGGACGCGACCGCGGCCCGCGACGCTGCGGTCGCGGCCGCCGCCGAGCTCGGGGCGCGCTTGCGCACCTGACTATCGGCACCACCCCTGCATGAAGTTGCGGGCTGGTGCATAATCCTGCGTATGGGTTTCTCCGTCGCGATCGCCGGCGCCAGCGGCTACGCCGGCGGTGAGCTGCTGCGGCTGGTCGCCGCGCACCCCGACCTGGAGCTATCGGCGATCACTGCGCACGGCAACGCCGGTCAGCGCGTCGGCGACGTGCTGCCGAACCTGGCGTCGATAGCCGACCTCACGTTCACCGAGACGAACGCGCATGCGCTGGCCGGTGCCGATCTTGTCTTCATGGCGCTGCCGCACGGCGCGTCCGCGGCACTCGCCGAGGATCTGCCGGCCGGGCAGCGCATCGTCGACCTGGGCTCGGACCACCGGCTCTCCGACGCCGACGCGCATGAACGCTACTACGGCGGCGAGTTCCACCAGCCGTGGACCTACGGCCTGCCCGAACTGCCCGGTCAGCGTGCCGCGATAGCCGCGTCCACGCGGGTCGCGAACACCGGCTGTCACGCCGTCGCCGCCATCCTCGCGATCGCGCCGCTCGTCGCGGCCGGTCTCGCGGACGCGGACGACGTCGTCGTGGTGTCGATGAGCGGGACGTCCGGTGCCGGCCGTGCCGCGGCGGTGCACCTGCTGGCCAGCGAGGTGATGGGCGACCTGTCGGCGTACAAGGTCGGTGCGCACCGGCACGCCCCCGAGATCAAGCAGGCCACCGGGCTACGGACGCTGACCCTGACGCCGGTGCTCGTCCCGATGCCGCGCGGGATCCTGGCCTCGGTGAACCTGCGCCCGACGCGTCCAGTCACCGACGCCGACGTCCACGCTGCGCTGACCGCCGCGTATGCCGACGAGCCGTTCGTGCACGTCCTGCCCACGGGACGCCAGCCGCACACCGCGGCGACGTCCGGGTCGAACAGCGCGCAGCTGCAGGCAACCGTCGACGTCGACTCGGGACGGATCATCGTCACGTCCGCGATCGACAACCTGGGCAAGGGCGCGGCGGGACAGGCGCTGCAGAACGCGAACATCATGCTGGGCCTGGCCGAGACGGCCGGCCTCTCGACGGACGGAGTGGCGCCGTAATGAGCGTGACCGCAGCCAAGGGGTTCCGTGCCGCGGGCGTCGCGGCCGGCATCAAATCCAGCGGCGCGCCGGACGTCGCGTTGGTGATCAACGACGGGCCGCTCGACCTCGCCGCCGGTGTGTTCACCACCAACCGGGTGAAGGCCGCGCCGGTGCTCTGGTCGCAGCAGGTCCTGCTCGACCAGCGGCTGCGCGCGGTCGTGCTCAACTCCGGTGGCGCCAACGCGTGTACCGGCCCGGACGGTTTCGCCGACACGCACCGAACCGCCGAGCACGTGGCCGGGGCGATCCACGCCGGCGCCGGCGAGGTGGCCGTCTGCTCCACCGGCCTGATCGGGGAGCGGCTGCCGATGACCGCACTGCTGGCGGGTGTCGACCTCGCCGTGACCGAGCTGTCCACCGACGGGGGCGCCGCAGCAGCGGAGGCGATCCGTACCACGGACACGGTCGCCAAGCAGGCGGCTGTCCAGTCGCCGAGCGGCTGGACCGTCGGCGGCATGGCCAAGGGTGCGGGCATGCTCGCGCCCGGACTGGCCACGATGCTGTGCGTGCTCACCACGGACGCGATGGTCGATCCCTTCACCACGGACCAGTCGCTTCGGGCCGCCACGCGCACCACCTTCGACCGGGTCGACGGCGACGGCTGCATGTCCACCAACGACACCGTGCTGCTGCTGGTCAGCGGCGCGTCCGGCGTGCAGGCGCAGCCGGGCGAGTTCGCCGCCGCCGTCCAGCAGGTCTGCGCCGACCTGGCGCGTCAGTTGATCGCCGACGCGGAGGGTGCCACCAAGGAGGTGCGCGTCGAAGTCGTCCGCGCGGCCACCGAGGACGATGCCGTCGAGGTGGGTCGCTCGATCGCCCGCAACAATCTGCTCAAGTGCGCGCTGTTCGGCAACGACCCGAACTGGGGACGCGTGCTCGCCGCGGTCGGCACCACCAACGCGGCCTTCGAGCCCGATCGCCTGGACGTGTCGATGAACGGCGTCCAGGTCTGCTCCGCTGGAGGTCCCGGGACCGACCGCAGCAAGGTCGACCTGACCGGTCGCGACGTCCACATCCTCGTCGACCTCAACGCCGGCGAGCAGAGCGCGACCATCTGGACCAACGACCTCTCACACGGCTACGTCGAAGAGAACTCGGCGTACTCGTCATGAACACCCGAGATCCCGGTACCCGCTGTGACTAGAGACAACGCGATGGAAAAGGCAGCCGTCCTCGTCGACGCGCTGCCGTGGCTCGAGCGCTTCCACGGCAAGATCGTCGTGATCAAGTACGGCGGCAACGCAATGACCAGCCCCGAGCTGCAGCAGGCGTTCGCCGAGGACGTCGTCTTCCTGCGCTACGCAGGACTGCGCCCGGTCGTCGTCCACGGTGGCGGTCCGCAGATCACCGAACACCTGAACCGGCTCGGTATCGAGAGCGAGTTCCGCGGCGGGCTGCGGGTGACGACACCCGAGGCGATGACGATCGTGCGCATGGTGCTCACCGGCCAGGTCAACGGCGACGTCGTCAACAAGATCAACGATCACGGGGCCTTCGCCGTGGGGCTCTCCGGCGAGGACGGCGGCCTGCTGACCGCGGAGCGCCGTCCAGCCATCGTGGACGGTGAGCCGGTCGACATCGGCCAGGTGGGCGATGTCGTCGCGGTGGACCCCGCCACCGTGTACGCGCTGCTGGACGCCGGACGGATTCCGGTCATCGCCACCGTCGCGCGCGGCTCCGACGGCGCGAGCTACAACGTCAACGCCGACACCGCGGCAGCTGCGATCGCGGTCGGTCTCGCGGCGGAGAAGCTGGTCGTGCTGACCGATGTCGAGGGCCTGTACGCCGACTGGCCCGCCAGTACTGAGGTGGTCAGCCAGATCAGCGCCGCCGAGCTGGCCGAACTGCTGCCCAGCCTGTCCAGCGGAATGGTGCCCAAGATGGAGGCGTGCCTGCGCGCGGTCGAGGGTGGCGTCCCGCAGGCTCACGTGCTCGACGGGCGCCGCCCGCACGCGCTGCTGCTGGAGATCTTCACCAGCGACGGCGTCGGCACCATGATTCTGCCCGACAAAGTCGGCGGGATCCTGTCCGACAAGGAGCACCGATGACGTCCCTCACGGACAGCTGGAACGCCGTCATGATGCCGAACTACGGCACGCCGCCGGTCGCACTGGATCGCGGCGACGGGGTTCGCGTGTGGGACGTCGACGGCAACGAGTACCTCGACTTCGTCGGCGGCATCGCGGTCAGCTCGCTCGGCCATTCGCACCCGGCGGTCGTCGCCGCGGTCAGCGCGCAGGTCGGCCGGCTCGCCCACACCTCGAACCTGTACCTCCACGAGCCCGGCGTGCGCCTGGCCGAGCGCCTGGTCGGCCTGCTCGGACTTCCGGCACGGGTGTTCTTCGCGAACAGCGGTACCGAGGCGAACGAATGCGCGCTCAAGCTCGCCCGCCGCTACGGCCATGCCGACGGCCGCAGCGAGATCGTCGCGACCGTCGGCAGCTTCCACGGCCGCACCCTCGGCGCCTTGTCCGTCACCGGGAACCCGGCCAAGCGCGAACCGTTCGAGCCGCTGCCCGGACCGGTCACCTTCGTCGCGTACGGGGACGCGGACGCCCTGCGTGCCGCAGTCGGCCCGCAGACGGCGGCGGTGTTCGTCGAGCCGACGCTCGGCGAGGGGGGAGTAGTGCCCGCACCCACGGGCTACCTGCGTGCCGCGCGCGAGGCGTGCGACGCCGCCGGCGCGCTGCTCGTGGTCGACGAGGTGCAGAGCGGGATCGGCCGCACCGGGCACTGGTTCGCGAGTCTGGCCGAGGGCGTCCGTCCGGACGTCATCACGCTCGCGAAGGGACTCGGCGGCGGGCTCCCGATCGGTGCGTGTCTCGGCATCGGAGCAGCCGGCGAGCTGTTCGCACCGGGCGATCACGGCAGCACGTTCGGCGGCAACCCGGTGGCCTGCGCCGCCGCGCTCGCCGTCCTCGACACGATCGCCGACCAGCACCTGCTCGACTCGGTGAAGCGCGTCGGCGAGCACCTGGCGCACGGCCTGGACACGATCGATAGCCCGCTGGTCACCGGCAACCGTGGCAGCGGGCTGTGGCGCGGCCTCACCCTGTCCGGTGCGCACGCCTCCGCCGTGGAGGCCGCCGCTCGCAAACACGGACTGCTGGTCAACGCGGTCAAGCCGGACGTGATCCGCCTTGCCCCACCGTTGATCCTGACCGAATCGGACGTGGACGACGCGCTGCCCAGGTTGAAGGCAGCTCTGGAGGACAGCCAGTGACCCGCCATTTCCTGCGCGACGACGACCTGTCGCCGGACGAACTGCTCGAGGTGCTCGCGCTCGCCGACGCGATGAAGGCCGACCGGCACCGGCACCGCCCGCTCACCGGCCCGCAGTCGGTCGCGCTGATCTTCGACAAGCAGACGCTGCGCACGCAGCTGTCCTTCTCGGTCGGGGTCGCCGAACTGGGCGGCCAGCCGATCGTCGTCGACGGACGGCTGGCCGGCATCGGGTTACGCGAGTCGATCCCCGACGTCACCCGGGTGATCTCGCGGCAGGTCGCCGCTATCGTCTGGCGCACCTACGGCCAGGAGAACCTGGAACAGATGGCCGCCATCAGTCCGGTGCCGGTCGTGAACGCGCTGAGCGACGCGTTCCACCCGTGCCAGATCCTCGCGGACCTGCAGACCATCCGCGAACACAAGAGCGCCCTGGCCGGGCTGACGTTTGCCTACCTCGGCGACGCCGCGAACAACATGGCGCACTCGTATCTGCTCGGCGGCGCCGCGGCCGGCCTGCACGTGCGCGTCGCGGGACCGGCGGACTTCCAGCCCGATCCGCAGATCGTCGCGGACGCCGAGGCGATCGCCGCGAAGACCGGTGGCTCGATCCTGATCACGACGGATCCTGCCGCCGCCCTGGACGGCGCAGACGTCGTCGCTACCGACACCTGGGTGTCGATGGGCCAGGAGGACGAGGCGGCACAGCGGGAAGCGCCGTTCCGTCCGTACGCGATCGATGCGGCCGCGCTGGGCAAGGCCAAGCCGGACGCGATCGTGCTGCACTGCCTGCCCGCCTACCGCGGCAAGGAGATCGCGGCCGACGTGATCGACGGCCCGCAGAGCGTGGTGTGGGACGAGGCCGAGAACCGGCTGCACGCGCAGAAGGCGCTGCTCACCTGGCTGCTGGAGCACCAATGAGCGACAAGCGGACCGTGGCCTCGGTGCACCAGCTGCACGGGCCGGCATCCAAGACCGCGCGGCACGACAAGATCGTCGAGATCCTTCGCAGCCGGCAGGTGCGCTCGCAGGCAGAACTGGCCCAGGCGCTGAACGCTGCCGGCGTGCAGGTCACGCAGGCGACTCTCTCGCGAGATCTCGACGAGCTCGGCGCGGTGAAACTGCGCGTCGCGGACGGCGGCCTACCGGTGTACGTCGTCCCGGAGGACGGCTCGCCGATCGCGGCGCGCGGCACCGAGGACGAACGCCCGCACCGGCTCGCGCGCCTGCTCGGCGAGCTGCTGGTCTCGGCCGAGTTCAGCGGCAACATGGTCGTGCTGCGCACGCCGCCGGGTGCGTCCAACTTCCTGGCGAGCGCGCTCGACCGCGCCCGGCTGCCCGAGGTGCTGGGCACGGTTGCCGGGGATGACACGATCCTGGTCGTCGCGCGCGACCCGAACGGCGGCCGGCAGTTGGCCGACCTGCTCGTCGGCCTGTCCAAGTCCACCTGACGTCACAACTCGAGAAGAGACAACCTGTCGTGAGCAAGGTTCTGACCTCCCTCCCAGTCGGTGAACGGGTCGGCATCGCGTTCTCCGGTGGCCTGGACACCTCGGTCGCCGTCGCGTGGATGCGGGCCAAGGGCGCCGTCCCGTGCACCTACACGGCCGACATCGGCCAGTACGACGAGGCCGACATCTCCGGGGTGCCCGCCCGCGCGATGCAGTACGGCGCCGAGCTCGCGCGCGCCGTCGACTGCCGCCGGGAGCTGGTCGAGGAGGGCTTCGCGGCGCTGGCCTGCGGCGCGTTCCACATCCGCTCCGCCGGGCGCGCGTACTTCAACACCACGCCACTTGGCCGCGCGGTCACCGGCACGATGCTGGTGCGTGCGATGCAGTCCGACGACGTCCACATCTGGGGCGACGGATCGACGTTCAAGGGCAACGACATCGAGCGCTTCTACCGCTACGGGCTGCTCGCCAACCCCTCGCTGCGGATCTACAAGCCGTGGCTGGACGCCGACTTCGTCACCGAGCTGGGCGGACGCGCCGAGATGAGCCAGTGGCTCATCGAGCACGACCTGCCCTACCGCGACAGCAAGGAGAAGGCGTACTCGACCGACGCCAACATCTGGGGAGCCACGCACGAGGCCAAGACGCTCGAGCACCTGGACGTCTCGCTCGAGACCGTCGAACCGATCATGGGCGTCAAGTTCTGGGACCCCGCCGTCAGCATCGAGGCCGAAGACGTCACGCTGCGCTTCGCCGGCGGACGTCCGGTAGCGATCAACGGTGCCGACTTCGACCCCGTCGCATTGGTCGACGAGGCGAACGCCATCGGCGGACGGCACGGACTCGGTATGTCCGACCAGATCGAGAACCGGATCATCGAGGCGAAGTCACGCGGCATCTACGAGGCGCCGGGCATGGCGCTGCTCTGGATCGGCTACGAGCGGCTGCTGAACGCGATCCACAACGAGGACACCATCGCGAACTACCACGCCGAGGGCCGCCGTCTCGGCCGGCTGCTCTACGAGGGACGGTGGCTCGACCCGCAGTCGCTGATGCTGCGCGAGTCGATCCAACGCTGGGTGGCCTCGCTGGTGACCGGCGAGGTGACGCTCCGGCTGCGGCGGGGGGAGGACTACTCGATCCTCGATACGCGCGGGCCCGACCTGTCGTACCACCCGGACAAGCTGTCGATGGAGCGCACCGAGAACGCCGCGTTCGGCCCGGTGGACCGGATCGGGCAGCTCACGATGCGCAACCTGGACATCGCCGATTCGCGGTCCAAGCTCGAGCAGTACGCGGCGCGCTCGGAGGTGCAGCTCGGCCGCACCTACCTGTTCGGGGAGCTCGAGTCGGCCGACCTGAGCGCGGGCGGCGCCGAGCAGATCGCCGCGAACCCGGCCGCTACCGACCAGGTCGCCGATGACGCACCGCTCGACAACGCAGCGATGGAATCCGGCAATGACTGAATTGAATCCGCGCCACCCGGATCGCTCGACCGCCCTAAAGAACAGGGCGGGTCTCGCGCTCCGAACGCAAGCTCGCTCCGCTCGCGCGTGCGCGGGCTCTTCGGCCGAGGCCTCATCGCGTTGTGGGTCACCAAGTAAGGCGGACGACCTGTGAGCGATGCACTGAGCTTGTGGGGCGGCCGTTTTTCGGGCGGGCCGGCGGATGCGCTGGCGGCACTGTCGCTGTCCACGCACTTCGACTGGCGGCTGGCCCGCTACGACATCGCCGGCTCGAAGGCACACGCACGCGTCCTGCACGGCGCGGGGCTGCTGACGGCGGACGAGCTCACCGAGATGCTCGCCGGGCTCGACGCGTTGGACGCGGACGTCCTGGCGGGGGAGTTCAAACCCGATCCGGGTGACGAGGACGTCCACACCGCGCTGGAACGCGGCCTGCTGGCCAAGGTCGGCGCCGAACTCGGCGGCCGGCTGCGGGCCGGCCGCTCGCGCAACGACCAGATCGCCACCCTCATCCGGATGTATCTGCGCGACGAGGCTCGCTCTCTCACCGCCGAGACGCTCGCCGTGATCGCCGCGCTCAGCGGCCAGGCCCAGCGCCATCTCGGCGTGGCGATGCCGGGACGCACGCACCTGCAGCACGCGCAGCCGGTGCTGTTGTCGCACCACCTGCTCGCGCACTGCTGGGCGCTGTTGCGCGACGTCGAGCGCCTGCACGACTGGGACGCGCGCGCGGCGCTGAGCCCGTACGGGTCCGGCGCGCTCGCCGGTTCTTCGCTCGGCCTGGACCCGCAGGCGGTGGCGGCCGAGCTCGGCTTCGACGCCGCATGCGAGAACTCCATCGATGCGACCGCGGCACGCGACGTCGTGGCCGAGTTCTCCTTCGTGACGGCGATGCTCGCGGTCGACCTGTCGCGGCTCGCCGAGGAGGTCGTCCTCTGGGCCACCAAGGAGTTCTCCTTCGTGACGCTGGACGACGCGTTCTCGACCGGGTCGTCGATCATGCCGCAGAAGAAGAACCCCGACGTCGCCGAGCTGACCCGCGGCAAGGCCGGCCGGCTGATCGGCGACCACGCCGGTCTGCTCGCCACGCTCAAAGGCCTCCCGCTGGCGTACAACCGGGACCTGCAGGAGGACAAGGAGCCGGTCTTCGACGCGATCGACAACCTGCACCTGCTGCTGCCCGCGGTCAGCGGCATGGTCGAGACGATGGTCTTCGACACGGCGCGCCTGGAATCCCTCGCGCCGCAGGGCTTCTCGCTCGCGACGGACATCGCCGAGTGGCTGGTCCGCCGGCGTGTCCCCTTCCGGTCCGCGCACGAAGTCGCCGGCGAGTGTGTGCGAGTCTGCGAGTCGCGCGGCATCGAACTGCACGAGCTGAGCGATGCTGACTTCGCCGCGATCTCGCCGCACCTGACGCCGGACGTCCGCGACGTGCTCACCGTCGCCGGCTCGCTGGCCTCGCGCAACGCGTACGGCGGCACCGCGCCGGATCGGGTGGGCGAGCAGGCCGGCCTGCTCGCCGAGCGCGTCCGATCCGCTGCGCAGTGGGCCGCTGCGGGGCCGCGTGGCTGATCCGGAATCGTCGCTGCGCGACCGCCTGTCGCGTCCGTCGCTGAAGGTCGCGCCGCTGCTGCTCGGCGCCGTCGTGAGTTCGACGGTCGGGGGCGAGGAGGTCGCGGTGCGGCTTACCGAGGTCGAGGCGTACGAGGGACTGGACGACCCCGCCTCGCACGCGTACCGCGGGCTGACCCGGCGCACGGCGGTGATGTTCGGGCCGGCCGGGCATCTGTACTGCTACTTCACCTACGGCATGCACTGGTGCGCGAACGTGGTGTGCGATGTCGACGGACGGGCCTCGGCAGTGTTGCTGCGCGCCGGCGAGGTCGTCCGCGGCGTCGAGACCGCACGCGCGCGCCGGACGGCCGCGCGCGCCGACCGTGACCTGGCCCGCGGACCGGCGCGCCTGGCGACCTGTCTCGGCCTGGGTGCCGCGACCAACGGAGTGGACCTGCTCGCCGCGGACTCGCCGGTGCACCTGGAGGGGATGCCTGCCCGGCGCAGGCGTGGCATCGTCACCGGACCCCGGGTCGGGATCAGCTCGGCGGCGGAACGGCCGTGGCGGTTCTGGCTGGACGGCGAGCCGTCGGTGTCCGTGTACAAGCTGGGCGGGCGCAACCGGGCCACGCCCGGGCGGCACACTTAGCCGCGTGACTGAGGACAGCGCCGTGAGCGACGAGCAGAGCAAGCTACCCGAGCACCTGCGCGAGGCGTACGAGGTACTCGCGTCCGGGGCCGCCCAGATCCTGCCCGCCGACGGGCTGGCCGAGCGGCTGGCGGCAGCCGACCGCGAGGGACGCCCGCTGCGGGTCAAGCTCGGCATCGACCCGTCCGGCAGCGACCTGACGCTCGGGCACGCCGTGGTGTTGCGCAAGCTGCGCCAGTTCCAGGACTTCGGCCACACGGCCGTCCTGGTCGTCGGCGGCTTCACCGGCCAGGTGGGCGACCCGTCCGGCCGGACCGCGACCCGCATCGCGCAGAGCGCCGAGCAGGTGATCGAGAACGCCCGCGAGTACTTCGACCAGCTGATGCAGGTGCTCGACCGCGACCGCACCGAGGTGGTGAACAACGCCGACTGGCTCGGCACCATGTCGCTCGCGGACATGCTCGGCTACACCAGGTTGGTCACCGTTGCGCAACTGCTCGAGCGCGACGACTTCTCGCGGCGCTTCGCGGCGAACCAGCCGATCTCGCTGTCGGAGTTCTTCTATCCGCTGCTGCAGGGGATCGACTCGGTCGAGATCCGTGCGGACATCGAACTGGGGGGCACCGACCAGACCTTCAACAACCTCGTGGGACGCGAACTGCAGCGCGCCCGCGGACAGGCACCGCAGGCCGTGCTCACCGTCCCGCTCCTCGTCGGCACTGACGGCGTGGAGAAGATGGGCAAGTCCCTCGGCAACTACATCGCGATCCGCGAGCCGGCGAACGAGCAGTTCGGCAAGCTGATGAGCATCCCGGACGCTGTTGTGGGCCTGTACGCCCGGCTCTGCAGCGCACTGCATCCGCGTGAGGTGGACGAGCTCACTGCCGCGGTCGAGCGCGGCGGCGCGGAGGCGAACCGGGCCAAGCGCGCGATGGCGCGGGCGGTGGTTGAGCTGTACCACGGCGCTGACGCCGCTCGGCAGGCCGAGGAACGTTTCGATGCGATCTTCAAGCGCGGCGAGGTTCCGCTCGACGTCGCGGAGTTCGCCCTGCCGCCGGGCGACCCGGTGCACCTGCCCGCAGTGCTGGCCGCCGCGGGCCTGGCGCCCAGCACCAGCCAGGCGCGGCGCGACCAGGACGGCGGGGCGGTGAAGCTCGATGGCGTGCCCGTGGCCGCCAAGCAGTACGACCAGCCGCGTGCGGCGCTGCTCGGCCGCGTACTGGCCAACGGCAAGCGGCGGGCCGTGAGGGTGACAGGGGCGTGACCGCCCGCCGGCGACCCGGCTGGGTGCGGCAGGTCACAAGATCGAACCCCGGGGCGCGTGCGCTCCGCCCTTCCTGCCGAGCGCCCGGAAGGCCGGTATTTCGGGGCCTGCAGCGCTCTGGGGGGCGGATTTGACTCGCGCGCCCACGGCTGGCTAATGTTCTCCTTGTTCGACGCACGGAGCCGCCGCAAGGCCGCCGGGAAGCCGGGGGAGCAGCGAGCGGAGCCGGTCGGACAATCCCCCAAGCGCGACGCGCCGCGGGCCGGATATTACCGGGCCGTGTGCGGCGACCAAGTGGGAAGCCGGGCGGAGCAGGGCATTTGACCCAGCGCCTCTGACCGGGTAGCGTAACTCAGGTTGCCCCTGACCGGCTCGCAAGAGCCGCAACGGTGTGCGTCCGCTCCTTGAGAACTCAACAGCGTGCCGAAAGTTAGTGCCATGAAATAACTCTCGTCCACGCGGTCGGCGTATGCCGTTCGCGTGAAGAGATTCCTTTAGTACATACGAGCAGTAAACCAGCTCGAATGAAGCAGTGATTGAAACCGTCGCCAAGACGGTAACTTTCTGTGAAGACAACTCGGGTTCGCCCGGATGTCATATAAAACCTACACGGAGAGTTTGATCCTGGCTCAGGACGAACGCTGGCGGCGTGCTTAACACATGCAAGTCGAGCGACGCTCCTCCTTCGGGAGGATGACGGAGCGGCGAACGGGTGAGTAACACGTGGGCAACCTGCCCCTAGCTCTGGGATAACCCCGAGAAATCGGGACTAATACCGGATATGAAGTCGGATGGCATCATCCGACTTGGAAAGTTTTTCGGCTAGGGATGGGCCCGCGGCCTATCAGCTTGTTGGTGGGGTAACGGCCTACCAAGGCAACGACGGGTAGCCGGCCTGAGAGGGCGACCGGCCACACTGGGACTGAGACACGGCCCAGACTCCTACGGGAGGCAGCAGTGGGGAATATTGC
>DASTXN010000062.1:0-5791 GCA_035765515.1 Jatrophihabitantaceae bacterium
GGGGCGATAGTGTCCGGAGCTGTGAGAACCGCCCGTCGCTGCACGCGCACCGGCTGCACCCGGCCCGCCGTGGCCACCCTCACCTACGCCTACTCCGATCTGACCGCGGTCGTCGGGCCGCTGGCCAGCTTCGCCGAGCCGCACTCGTACGACCTGTGCGAGGAGCACGCAGTGCGCCTGACCGTGCCGCGTGGCTGGGAGGTCGTCCGGCACGTGGGCGAGTTCCCCGCGCCGATCCCCCACAGCGACGACCTCGAGGCGCTGGCCGACGCCGTCCGCGAGGCCGCCCGCGTCGAACCGGGCACGGCGATCGCCGAGGGCGAGCCGAGCACTGGGCGCCGCGGCCACCTGCGCGTCGTCTCGCCCCGCGACTGACACCGCGGCCGGCACAGCAACCGGCGACTTCCCCCGCGACCGACGGCACGTCGGCTGGGTAGGCTGCCGAAGTGGACCTTTCGACGATCATCAAGGCCTACGACGTGCGGGGCACCGTTCCCGATCAGCTCGACGAACCGATCGCGCGCGCGGTAGGCGCCGCGTTCGTCGACGTGACCGGCGCCGACCGCATCGTCACCGCACACGACATGCGCGAGACCGGCCCCGGGCTGGCGCGCGCGTTCGCCGAGGGGGCGCTGCACCGCGGCGCGTCCGTCGTCGAGTCCGGGCTGGGCTCGACCGACATGCTCTACTTCGCCTCCGGGCACCTGGGCCTGCCGGGCGCGATGTTCACCGCCAGCCACAACCCGGCGAAGTACAACGGCATCAAGATGTGCCGCGCGAACGCCGTCGCGATCGGGCAGGACACCGGGCTGGCCGAGATCCGCGACCGGGCGCAGGCCTACCTGGACGACGGGCTGCCGCCGGCCTCAGCAGCCACCGGTGGCACCGGCGCCGTCGAGCAGGCCGACCTGCTCACGCCGTACGCCGAATACCTGCGCGGACTCGTCGACCTGAGCGGCATCCGTCCGCTCAAGGTCGTCGTCGACGCCGGCAACGGCATGGGCGGGTACACGGTGCCGGCCGTGCTCGGTGACTCGGTGCTCGCGGCGCTGCCGCTCGAGATCGTGCCGCTGTACTTCGAGCTGGACGGCTCGTTCCCCAACCACGAGGCCAATCCGCTCGTCGCCGAGAACATCGTTGACCTGCAGCGCAAGGTCGTGGAGGTCAACGCCGACATCGGACTCGCCTTCGACGGGGACGCCGACCGCTGCTTCGTCGTCGACGCGGACGGCGCGGCCGTCTCGCCCAGCGCGATCACCGCGCTCGTCGCGCAGCGCGAGCTCGCCAAGGCACCGGGATCGGCGGTGATCCACAACCTGATCACCTCGCATGCCGTGCCCGAGGTCATCGCGGAGAACGGCGGGACGGCGGTGCGCACCCGCGTCGGCCACTCGTTCATCAAGGCAGAGATGGCGCGTACCGGGGCGGTGTTCGGCGGCGAGCACTCGGCGCACTACTACTTCCGCGACTTCTGGAACGCCGACACCGGCATGCTCGCTGCGATGCACGTGCTGGCCGCGCTCGGCGAGACCCCGCAGAGCCTGGCGCAGCTCACCGCGCGCTACAACCGCTACGCCGCGTCCGGCGAGATCAACTCGACCGTCGACGACCAGGCCGGCCGGCTGGCGGCGCTGCGGTCGGAGTTCGCCGACCGGGCCGAGAGCATCGACGAGCTGGACGGACTGACCGTCACGATGGCCGACGGCGGCTGGTTCAACGTGCGCGCATCGAACACCGAGCCGCTGCTGCGGCTGAACGTGGAGGCGGCCGACGAGGCGAGCATGGCCGCGCTGCGTGACGAGGCGCTCGCGGTGATCCGCGGATGATCGACGCCGACCTGTTGGAGCTGCTGGCCTGCCCGAGCGACGACCACGCGCCGCTGCGCGAGGAAATGCGCAACGGCGCCGACGTGCTCGTCTGCACGCACTGCGGCACGAGCTACCCGATCGACAACGGCATTCCCGTCCTGCTCATCGACGAGGCGACGCCGGGGCCGAACGGCGTGGGTCAGCCGGCCGGGTAGCGCCATGGGATTTGACCAGGCGCTACTCGACGACGAGGACGCGATCACGCGTCGGGACGGCCAGCGCCTGTTGTGGGCGCTTGCCACGGCCGGCGGTCAGGTGCGGCGAGCGGTCGAGACGGCGGACGAGTTCGGGCTGGACCGCCTGCGCGGCGGCGAGTTGCCGCGCTCGTTGCTCATCGCCACCGACGCCCCTCCGTCGGTGACAGTGCGCGTCGTGACCCGGCTGTCGTGCGAGGCCACGCCGGCGCTCGCCTGGCACGGCGTCGAGCTGCCGCGCTGGGCCGGACCCGCCGACGCGTTGCTGATCGGCGCGGTCGACGGACGGCATCCCCGACTGGTCGCGCTGGCCGAACAGGGCGCCCGTCGCGGGATGGCGATGGCGGTCGTCGCGCCCGCCGACTCGCAGGTCGCCGCGGCGGCCGGACGCGCTCCTGTGCACGCGCTGGCGACCGATCACAACGTGCGGGCCTTCCGCTGGTCGGTGCTCACGCCGTTGCTGCAGGCTCTGGACGCGCTGGGCGTCCAGCCGCTGCCGCCGGCGCTGCTGCTCGAGGTCGCCGACGCGCTGGACCAGACCGCGGAGGTCTGCCGTCCGGGCAGCGAATCGTTCACCAACCCGGCCAAGGCGCTGGCGATGGAGTTCGCCGAGTCGCAGCCGCTGATCGCTGGTGCCGGTGCGCTCGCCGGAGTCGCGGCGCGCGCGACGGCCGATGCGCTGCAGCTGTACGCGGGCGTTCCGGCCGTGGCCGTCAGCCTGCCGGACGGAATCGCGCGGGCCGGTGCGGTGCTGCGCGGTGCCGGTCCGTCCCCCGCCGGCGAGGACGACTTCTTCCGCGACCGGATCGAGGAGTCCGGTCGCGAGCGTGCGCGCCTGCTCGTCGTCGGGGACGACGGCACGGCGGACGATCCGGAGCTCGGGCCGCGGTCGGGTGCACGTATCCAGCTTGATGAGGTGGCGGCCCGCCGCGCTGCGACGGCCCTGCACCGGCTGGCCGGCGAGCTGGGCCTGCGCTCGTCCAGCGTCGACGTCCCGCCGGGCGCGCCGCTGGCCCGGTTCGCGGCGGCGACCGCGTTCGGCGACTTCACGGCGGCCTACCTCGCGCTCGGCCTGGGCCTCGACCCCGGCGCGCCGGCCCCCGGCGAGCTGGCGCATTGAGCGCCGGCGGGGGAGCGCGCGCTGTCGTCGCCGCGCTGTCGGCGAACCTGGGGATCGCGGTCATCAAGTTCGTGGCGTTCGCGATCACTGGCTCGTCCTCGATGCTGGCCGAGGGCGTCCACTCCGTAGTCGACTCGGGCAATCAGGTGTTGCTGCTCATCGGTGGGCGGCGGGCTAAACGGCACGCCACGCCCGAGCACCCGTTCGGCTACGGCCGCGACCGGTACGTCTACGGGTTCCTCGTCGCGTTGATGCTGTTCTCGGCGGGCGGACTGTTCGCGCTGTACGAGGGCGTGGAGAAGATCCGGAACCCGCATCACCTGGACGACCCGCTGGTGGCCGTCGTCGTGCTGTTCATCGCGATCGGACTGGAGTCGTTCTCGCTGCGCACGGCCGTCCACGAATCGCGCGAGCACAAGGGCGAGGAGAGCTGGGCGGAGTTCGTCCGGCGCGCGAAGTCACCGGAGCTGCCCGCGGTGCTGCTCGAGGACGTCGCCGCGCTGACCGGCCTGGTGCTTGCGCTGTTCGGTGTCGGACTGGCCTCGCTCACGGGGGAGCCGGTGTGGGACGGCATCGGCACCTGCGCGATCGGCGCGTTGCTCGTGTGCGTCGCGGTGGTGCTCGTCGTGGAGACGAAGAGCCTGCTACTGGGGGAGTCGGCGGTGCCGGGCCAGGTCGCCGCGATCGAGAGCGCGCTGGTCGGTGCAGGCGTCGAGCGGGTGATCCATCTGCGCACGATGCACCTCGGCCCGGACGAACTGCTCGTCGGCGCGAAGCTGGCGATGCCGGCAGGCAGCTCGCTGCCCGAGGTCGCGGCGGCGATCGACGCCGCCGAGGCTCGGGTACGCGCGGCCGTCCCGATCGCGCGGGTGATCTACCTAGAACCGGACCTGGACCGTTCGGTGACCGTCCCGTGACCGTGCCGCCGGTCGTCCGGATCGAGGGCGTGGCGAGGGACTACGCGTGGGGTTCGACAACCGCGATCCAGCGAGTGCTCGGTCGCGAGCCGGACGGGCGCCCGCTGGCCGAGCTGTGGTTCGGCGCGCACCCGGACGACCCGGCGCGCGTGCCGGACCTGGGCACGACGCTGGACGAGTTGATCGCTCGCGACCCGGTGACCGCGCTCGGCTCCGATGTGGTGGAGCGGTTCGGGCCGCAGCTGCCGTTCCTGCTCAAGCTGCTCGCGGCCGACAAGCCGCTGTCGATCCAGGTGCATCCGACGCGCGCGCAGGCGGAAGCGGGTTTCGCCGACGAGGACGCGCGCGGAATTGCGCGCGACGGTCGGGAGCGGAACTACCGCGACCGCAACCACAAGCCCGAGCTGCTGTGCGCGCTGACCGAGTTCGAGGCGCTGTGCGGGTTCCGTCCGATTGCGAACACGTTGCGGCTGCTGGACGCGTTCGACCTGCCCGAGCTGGAGCCGGTGCGCGAGTTGCTGGCCGGCGCAGACCCGTTGCGCGCGGCGTTCACCTACCTGCTTCGGCTGCCGGCGCCGGGGCCGCTGGTGACCGCCGTGGCGGCGCGCGCGGCGGCTATCGAGGATGCGCAGTGGTCGGGCGCTGCGGGCGCCGTGCTGCGCGCGGCCGAGGCGTTCCCCGGCGACGTCGGCGCAGTGCTGTCGCTGCTGCTCAACCACGTCGTGCTGCAGCCCGGCGAGGCGATCTTCCTCGGCGCCGGCAACGTCCACGCCTACCTGCACGGCTTCGGTGTCGAGATCATGGCCAACAGCGACAACGTGCTGCGCTGCGGACTGACGTCCAAACACGTGGACGTCGAGGAGCTGCTCAAGATCACCGACTTCACCGAACTCGCAAGCCCGCGCTGGCAGCCCGATCACCCAGACTGGTTCCGCGTGCCGGTCCCTGACTTCGAGTTGGTCCGGGTCGACCTGGACGGCTATCGCAAACCCGGACAGGACGCCGGAGAGTGCGCCACGGGCGATGAGGGAAAGCCATACCTGGTGCTCTGCGCGTCCGGCAAGGCTCGGGTGGACACGCAGGGGGAAGTGGTCGCCCTCGCGCCGGGGCAGGCCGCCTTCGTCCGATCGCGCGGGCCGCTGTTCCTGCTGCGGGGTACTGGCCAGACGTTCCTGGCGACCGTCCAATGATCGACTAGAAATCTGACACAACCCTGGTAGCTTTGGTCTCGATGGCGTCGTTGACCATGCAGCAAGCCGCCGCGGCCACGGGTTGGTCCCAGCGGATGCTGCGCTACCTGGAGCAGGCCGGCCTGGTGGCCGCGCTGCGCACTCCCGGCGGTCATCGGCACTACGGCCCGCGTCAGATCGAGCGGCTGCAACGGCTGCGCGAGCTGATCGACGAGCACGAACTGGGCATCAGCGACATCGCCTTCGAGTTGCGGATGCGCACCGACCCGCAGTTGGCTAGGGCCGTCGACGACTGGTTCGGGCCGCTGCACCGCACCGCCGCACCACCCCAAGCCGGCATCTACCGCCGGCTGACCGCCGAAGACACTGCACATCCCAATCCCCAAGGAGAGCACGTGAGCCTCACGCTTACCCCCGACAGCGCCGGGTCGGTGTCCGACTTCAAGGTGGCCGACCTCTCGCTGGCCGCGTTCGGCCGCAAGGAGATCGAGCTCGCCGAGCA
>DASTXN010000063.1:0-13531 GCA_035765515.1 Jatrophihabitantaceae bacterium
TGCACATCCCGACCATCGGCATCGGCGCCGGCCCGTCGTGCGACGCGCAGGTGCTGGTGTGGCAGGACATGGCGGGGCTGCGCGGTGCCGGCAAGCCGGCCAAGTTCGTCAAGGAGTTCGCGAACGTCGGCGCAGTGCTGCACGAGGCGGCCACCCGCTTCGGCGACGAGGTCCGCGGCGGCAGTTACCCGTCGGCCGAACACGAGTATCACTGACGCGTATCACTGGCGTACGAACCGCACCTCACGGTGCTCGACGTCTGCTCTCTCCAACCGGGCCTGGATGTGGTCGCCGACGGGCAGGTCGGTGCCGTCGCAGCGGGCACGGATCGGCGGGTCGTCCACGAGGACGGTGCCGGCGCGCTCGTCGGCGTCGAGGACGAGCGCCGGGAACGACTCGCCGACGCGGTCGCGCAGCAGCCATGCCTCGGTCGCGTCGACGACGGCACGGTCCACCTCGTGCGCCCGGTGGTCGGCCGCGGCCATCGTGTCCGGGAGCGACGGCAGCCGGTCGCGCACCCACCGCGGCACCGTGCCGCCGGCCTGCGCGGCGAGGCAGATCTCGCTGCCGTAGCGGTCGACCAACCGTCGCAGTGGCGCGGTCACGTGCGCGTACACGGCGCCGATGCCGGCATGCGTCCGCTGCTCGGGCGGCGCACCGTCGAACGTCGTGTAGGCCGCGCCGCGGAGCAGCGCCGCAGCATGCTCGACGAACGCGACGTGCATGGCGTTGCCGCGGTCGATGGTGGCGAGCACGTCACCGGGCAGGGCACCGTCCGGCCAGTCGATGCCGATCGCCAGCGCGGCGCGGCGCAACGCATCGACGGCGGCCGGCGCGGGATCGGGGACGGTGCGCAGGATGCCGCAACCAGCAGCGAGCATGAGCTGCGCAGCGCACATGCCGGTGAGCAGCGAGATCTCCGCGTTCCACGATTCGACCGGCAGTGGTTCGCGCAGCGTGAGCGTCCAGCGATGGTCACCGTCGGGCTCGACGATCTGCTCGGGTATGTCGAGGTTGATGGCGTGCCGGTCCCGCGCGAGCTGCAGGCGCAGCGCACCGACCCGCGGGAGCAGCGCCACCGCGTCCGGTGCGCCGTGACCGTCGAGTTGCGCCTGCAACGTCAGGTAGTCCAGCTGTGCCCTGCTGCGCACCCGCGCGCGGCGCACGTCGACCTCAGTAGCCTCGCCCTGCTCGTCGAGCTGAATTCGCCACAACACTGCGGGACGGATCTGATCGGGCAACAGGCTCGCGGCGCCCTCGCTCAGGACGGGCGGATGCAACGGGACGCGACGGTCGGGAAAGTAGAGCGTCTCGCCACGTCGCTGTGCCTCGACATCGACCGCGCCGCCGGGTCTGACGAACGCCGCGACGTCGGCGATGGCGTAGCTGACCACGTAGCCCGCGCCGTTCGCGGCGATGTGCACGGCCTGGTCGAGATCGCGACTGCCAGGTGGGTCAACGGTCACGAACGGGATGTCCGTGGCGTCCTCGTCGGGCAGTTCGACGGCGGTGGCCGAACGGCCGGCCTCGGCGAACACGTCAGACGCAAAGTCGCCGGGCACCGCCAACTCCTCGCGCAATGCGGCGAAGTCGACAGGTGCACCGGCGACCCTGTGCGCAACCATCAGCAGCGTTGCAGGTGGCGCGGGTTCGGCGTCAGCGCGAACGCTTGGCCGGGGCCTTGCGGGCGGTGGCCTTCTTGGCCGGAGCCTTCTTCGCCGCGGACTTGCGCGCGGTCGTCTTCTTGGCGGCAGCCTTGCGAGCCGGCGCCTTCTTGGCAGCCTTCTTCGCGGCAGTCTTCTTGACGGCCTTCTTCGCAGCTGTCTTCTTGGCTGCCTTCTTGGCGGGCGCCTTCTTGACGGCCTTCTTCGCAGCAGTCTTCTTGGCTGCCTTCTTGGCCGGCGCCTTCTTCGCCGCAGTCTTGCGCGCGGTCGTCTTCTTTGCCGCCGTCTTCTTGGCCGGCGCCTTCTTGGCCGCAGTCTTGCGCGCGGTCGTCTTCTTGGCGGCAGCCTTCTTGGCCGGCGACTTCTTCGCCGCAGACTTCTTTGCTGCAGCCTTTCGCGGTGCGGTCATGCGTGTGCCTCCTCGGCAGCGGTCAACGAATACTCATTCGTTGCGATCAAGTGGACGATGCCGCATGTGTCATCGTCAATGCAACACGCCGTTGTTGTTCATCGGCGCATTCTTGCGCGGTTGCGCGATCATGGCCCTGCAGTTGCGCACTGCCTGCATCAATACCCCTATCGCATAAGTGGATTCTTGCCGCTGAGTCGTTCTGGTTTCGGCATCCGGTAGCTTTGCCGTCATGACGACCGATGCGGCACGCGAACTCGCGTTGACGCCGTTGACCGACATGTCGCGGTGGGCGCGCGGCGACGGTCTGCTCATCGTGTTGATCGTGATCGGTGCGATCCTGCTGACGCGATTCGCGAACTGGCTGGGTGCGCGGATTACGCATCACATCGACGAGGCGAACCGCAACGACGACCTGTTGATCCGCTCCGAGTCGTCGAAGCATCGACACGCTCTCGCGCAGGTGATCACGTGGGTGACGCTCGTGCTCATCTACTGCATCGCCGCAGTACTCATCGTCAAATTGTTCGGCGTCCCGCTCACCGGGTTCGTCGCTCCGGCAACGGTCGCCGGCGTCGCGCTCGGCTTCGGAGCGCAACGCATCGTGCAGGACGTGCTCGCCGGGTTCTTTCTCATCTCGGAACGGCAGTACGGCTTCGGTGACGTGATCCGGCTCAACGTGCTCGGTGTCGCCACGCCGGTGACCGGGACCGTCGAAGAGGTGACGCTGCGCATCACGCGCATCCGCTCGCTGGACGGCGAGGTCATCATCACCTCGAACGGGCAGATCGTGCAGGTGACGAACCTCTCGCGCGACTGGGCACGGGCGGTGGTCGACGTCCCGGTCCCGGTCGCGGTGGGTGTCGACCGTGCGACGGAGATCCTGCACAAGGTCGGCGAGCAGGCGTTCAACGACAAGCGACTGAAGCCGCTGCTGCTCGACAAGCCGTCCGTGATCGGCGTCGAGACGATCGAGGTCGACCAGTTCGCGTTGCGGATGATCGCGCGCACACAGCCGGGCAAGCAGTTCGAGGTCGGCCGCGCACTGCGCGCGCGCATCACCAACGCGTTCGCATCGGCTGGTATCAACGTGACGACGAGCGTCGACTCCGCTCCGGCGACAGGGTCAAGCTGATGTGGCGTCCTGATCTGTCCGAACTCAAGCGAACGCGCCGCTCGACGTGGATCCTGTTGTTGCTCTTTGCGGGCGTGTTCGTGCTGTATCTGTGGGTGCGACCGGCACCGACGGTCGCGCCGGTCGACAACACCGCGAACCAGCACACGCAGCGCACGAGCACGCCGCCACGTCCGCGAACGCATTCGACGGCACCGTCCCACAGCAGGACGCCGACGACGTCGGCCCCGACACCGTCGCAGACGAAGTCGCGACCGACACCGACGGGCACGTCCATCACCTCGTCCGGTTCGACACTCACGACGCCGGCCCCGACATCCGACGCGAGCGCGCCCGCGACGACACCCGTTACGAGCACAACACCTGCCCCGGGCACCAGCAGGTCGCCGTAACCGCCTTTTCCGACACGGTGACCGGCTCGGTACCGGTGAAGCGGACCTGGTGTCGGAAAAGGCGGCGGACGAGCCGACCTGTAAGCCGGGTTCTGTGAGCGGCACCTGCGCGCCGCCCGGCGACCATCCATCTAGGCCTGCCGTCGCCGACAGGCTCGTGCGGTCTACCCGCAGGCTCGGGCGGGCCGCCCTCGAACGCCTGCGCAGGTCACCGGTTTCCCGGTCACCCTCTTGACCTTGCTCCGGGTGGGGTTTACCTAGCCGTCGCGATCACTCGCGGCGCTGGTGGTCTCTTACACCGCCGTTTCACCCTTACCAGCGGCGAACCGCTGGCGGTCTGTTTTCTGTGGCACTGTCCCGCGGGTCACCCCGGGTTGCCGTTAGCAACCACCCTTGCCCTGTGGAGCCCGGACTTTCCTCGGCGAGGTCCGAAGACCTCGACGCGGCCGCCCGGTCGACTCGTCCGTCGCGCAGGTCATCGTACGCGAGCCGCCGGCCGGAAGAACGAGTCGCGATCGGTACGCTGCGGATCGTGCACGGCGCTGCCGCAGAGTCCGTCGCAGTGGTGCTGCTCGTGCTGAGCCTCGCCGTTGCGGTGATCCGCCCGTTCAACGGCAGCGAGGCCGTCGTGGCGGTTCCGGCCGCGGGCATCCTGGTCGCGCTTGGGGTGGTTCCCGCGTCGGCTGCGGGCGACACGCTGCACGAACTCGCGCCGACCGTCGGCTTCCTGGCGGCCATCCTCGTGTTCGGCCATCTGTGCGCGGAGGAGGGCCTGTTCGAGTATCTCGGCTCCGTCGCATTGCACGCCGCGCGCGGGCGTCCGGTGCGGCTGCTCGGTCTGGTGGTGGTGCTGGCCGCGTCCGTGACCGCGGTGCTGACGCTGGATGCGACGGTGGTGCTGCTGACGCCGGTCGTGCTCGCAGCGGCCGGGCGGTCGAGGGTGGTCCGTCCGCTCGCTTTCGCGTGCACCCGGCTGGCCAACAGCGGCTCGCTGTTGCTGCCGGTGTCGAACCTGACCAACCTGCTGGCGTTCTCGGCGTCACGGCTGTCGTTCGGACGCTTCGCGGCGCTGATGGTGCTGCCGTGGGTACTCGTGGTGGCCGGCGAATGGCTCGGGCTGCGCGCCGGCTTCCGAACCGACCTTGCCGGCGAGCCCGTACCGCGGGACGGGCGACCGGCGCTACCGCGCTACGCGTCGCTCGTGCTCGCCGTCACCGTCGCCGGCTTCGTCCTGCTGTCGTCGGTGCACATCGCGGTCGCCTGGGCGGCACTCGCCGGCTGTGTCGCGCTGCTGGTACCGCGCGCCGCGCGTCGCGACGTGCGCCCGTTGCGCCTGCTGGACGAGGCGAATCTCGGCTTCTGCGCGTTCGTGTTCGCGTTGGCGATCGTGGTGGACGCGGTCGCGCGCCACGGCCTCGCGTCCGCGCTGCGGCACGCGCTGCCGTCGGGTACGTCGCTGCCCGCGCTGCTGGCGATCGCGTTCCTGGCCGCGGCGCTGGCCGCGCTGGTGAACAACCTGCCGGCGACGCTGGTGCTGCTGCCCCTGGTGGCGACGAGCCCGGCGGCGGTGCTGGCCGTGCTGCTCGGCGTGAACATCGGCCCCAACGCGACGTACTCCGGCTCGCTCGCGACGCTGCTGTGGCGACGGATCGTCCCGGGCGGGGTCCGTCCGTCGGCGCGGACGTTCCACGCCTTCGGACTGGTCACCGTGCCGGCGCTGCTCGCGGGCAGCGCCGTCGCCCTGTGGGCCGCCTTGTCTGTCGTCGGTGTCTAGCCGACGACTCCGGTGAGGTGGCTGGTGTCGTTCACGAGGCGCACCGAGCAGTTGCCGTCGGCGAAGTAGTCGATGATCGAGATCGACGCGGTGTCCAGATGGATGCGATACATGCTGACCGGCGGCGCATCCAATGCCAGGCGCAGCAGCGTCTTGATCGGCGACACGTGGCTGACAACGATCACCGTTCGTCCGGGATAGCCGCCGATCACCGCGTCCCGTCCGCGCCGGACGCGGCGGGCCAGCGCGGTGAACGACTCGCCGCCGGGCGGCGCGACGTCCGGCGAGGCCAGCCAACCCGTCAGCTCGGCGGGGTTCGCGGTGCGGGCCTCGCCGAACGTCAGACCCTCCCAGGTCCCGAAGTCGACCTCGGCCAGGTCGTCGTTGGTGATGACGTCCAGGCCCAGCGTGCCGGCGATCGCGTCGGCCGTCTGGACCGCTCGCCGCAACGGTGACGTCACGACGGCGGCGGAGTCTGCGAACGACGCCGCAGCGCGCACGGCCAGCGCAGCCGCCTGCCGCTCGCCCACCTGCACGAGCGGTAGCTCGTTGCGGCCGGAGAAGCGGCGTTCGGCCGAGTGCTCCGTCGAGCCGTGCCGCACCAGGACGAGCCGGGTGGGCGCGGAGTCCGGCGGCACCCACATCGTTTGCTGCGTCGGCGTCTCCTCGACCGTCCGACGCGTCGCGCGCGGCGCCTTGCCCGTCCCGCGGTCCATCGCCTCGTTCGCGAGCCGGTCGGCGTGCTTGTTCCGCTCGCGCGGGATCCACTCGAACGTCACGGACGCGAACGACTGACGCAGCGCAGCGGCCTCGCGTGCGAGCGGGCGCATCGCCGGATGCTTGACCTGCCAGCGTCCGGACATCTGCTCGATGACGAGCTTGGAGTCCATGCGCACGGCGACCTCGGACGCCCCCAGCTCGCGCGCCGCGGCCAATCCCGCGATCAGCCCGCTGTACTCGGCGACGTTGTTGGTCTCGATGCCGATGAACTCCGAGCGCTCCGCGAGCACCTCGCCGGTTCGCGCATCCATGACGACCGCGCCGTAACCGGCAGGACCGGGGTTGCCGCGCGAGCCGCCGTCGGCCTCGACGATGACCTTGCCGACGCCGCCGACAGCCGTCACAGGCCGGACTCGGCGGTGCGCACGAGAATGCGGCGGCACTCCTCGCAGCGCACCACTGTGTCCGGCTCGGCCGCGCGCACCGCGGACAGCTCCGCGCCGGACAGCTCGATGCGGCAGCCCTCGCAGCGCCGCTGCCGCAGCATCGCGGCACCGACCCCGCCGCCGTGCTCGCGTGCCTTCTCGTACAGCGCGAGCAGGTCCGGGGGCAGTTCGCCGGCGATCGTTGAGCGCTCTGCTGTGCGCGCTTCGACCGCTGCATCGATCTCGGCGAAGGCGGCGTCGCGGGCGGCTTCGAGCTCGGCACGCTCGGCCTCCAGCGCGGCGTGCGCGGCGGACACCTCGGCAAGCCGCGAGTCAGCCTCCTCGTGGCGCTCCATCACCTCGAGCAGGTCGTCCTCCAGCGCCGACTGCCGGCGAGCGAGGCTGGTCACCTCGTGCTGCAGGCTCTCCAGCTCCTTCGCCGGCAGGCCGCCGCTCTGCAGGCGCTGCTCGTCGCGGCTGGCGCGGGTGCGCACCGCGTCGACCTCGTTCTCCAGCTTGCGCTGCTCGTCCACGATGTCGGCCAGCAGCGTCTCGGCATCGACGGCCTCGTTGTGCAGCTCGGCGCCGCGCTTCTCACGCTCGGCCAGTGCCGCCACCTCCGGCAGCGTCGAACGGCGGTGGGCCAACTGGGCCAGGGCGGTGTCGGCGGCCTGCAGGTCGAGCAGGCGCAGCTGCGCGGCGGGATCTGCGTTCACGTGTTCGTTCGACTCATTCCTTGGTTGCCGGGCTGTGCATCGTCCACGGATCGGTGACCTGCCGGGACACTCGGACCTCCACCGTAGTGCCGAACCGGTGACGCAGCCGAGCCGCCACTGCGTCCAGCCACGGTGCCTCGGTCGCCCAGTGCGCCGCGTCGACCAGCGCCATGCCGTCTCCGCCCTGCTCGGTGACCGCTTCGACGGTGGAGTGGTGCTTGAGATCCGCGGTCAGGTAGGCGTCCGCACCGGCGGCGCGCGCGACCTCGGCCAGCGAGCCCCCCGAGCCGCCGCAGACGGCGACGGTGCGCACGGTGCGGTCCGGATCGCCTGCGGCGCGAACACCCCACACGGTGGACGGCAGCACATCGGCTGCGTGCCGGACGAACTCGCGCAGCGGGACGGCCGCGGCCAGCTCGCCCACCCGCCCGGTGCCACGCCTGGACGGCACGGGCGACTGTGCCAGCAGATCGAACGCCGGCTCCTCGTACGGGTGCGCGGCGCGCAGGGCAGCGATCACGGCGCTGCGCCGTGCGGCAGGCACGACCATCTCGACCCGCGTCTCGTCCACCTGCGCGACGCGTCCGATCTCGCCGACCGCCGGGTTGGCGCCGTCGAGCGGACGGAACGTGCCGGTGCCCTGCGTCGTCCACGCGCAGCGGTCGTAGTCACCGAGCGCGCCGGCACCGGCAGCGGCCAGCGCGTCGATCATCCGCTGCGCATCGTCGGTCGGGACGAAGACCACCAGTTTGTCCAGCGGCGTGTCCGGCCGCGGCTGCAGCGGCCGCACATCCCGCAGCCCGAGCCGCTCGGCGAGCGCGTCCGAGACGCCCGGGTCCGCGACATCCGCGTTCGTGTGCGCGACCAGATGGGCGACGCCGGAACGGATCAGGCGATGCACGAGCGCGCCCTTGGGGTCGTCCGCCGGAACTCCGTGCACGGGCGTCAGCAGCAGCGGATGGTGCGTGATCAGCAGTTGCGCGCCGAAATCACACGCTTCGGCGACGGTTCCCGGAACCGCGTCGACCGCGAGCAGCACGCGCTCGACGGGCTCGGTACGGTCGCCGCAGACCAGCCCGACGGCGTCCCACGGCTCGGCCCAGCGCGGGTCGAACCAGGCGTCCATCGCGTCGATCAGGTCAGCGAGATCCGGCACGGTCGCGAACCTACCCCGGCGGGGACGAGAACACCTGGCAGCGCTGGGACATACTGGACGCCTACCGCACGAGGAGAGAGTGATGTTGCTGTTCGACGGCGGGTTGGCGCTGATCGCGGTCGCGTTCTGGCTGTTCTGCCTCATCGACGTGATCACCACTCCCGAGGAGCAGTGCCGCAACCTGCCGAAGGTCGCCTGGATCCTGATCGTGCTGTTCCTCGCCGAGATCGGCAGCATCGTCTGGCTCGTCGCGGGACGGACCTGGCAGGCGCGACCCGCGGAAGGCCGCTGGGCACCCGCCCCGCAGGCCCGGCCGCGGAAATCGAGGCCCACCAACCCGGACGACGACGAGGAGTTCTTGGCCGGGCTGCGCGCCCGCGCCGAGGAGCAGCGCCGCCGGGCCCGCGACGCGCAGCAGACGGAGCGCGACGAACAGGATCCCGGAACCGTCAGCTGAGCCGGCGGTTCAGCTGACCGGTACGACCGGCCCGATCCCGTAGGTCGGGTCGCACTGCTCGCCCTCAGGAACCTGCTGCGGGTTCAGGTAGATCGTGTTGGCAGTGACGTTCTCGCCGGACTGATCCGGGTTCGCATCCGTCGCGGTCGCACCGGCCACCTGGAAGCGCACCACCTTGGTGAACTGGCAGCTCGCGGTAACCGACTCGATGCTGAACTCGACGGGAACCTGCTGCACGTCCAGCCCGACCTCCTTCAGGCCGCCGGCGCCGCTGGATCCCTCGACGAGGTTGATCACGCCGTCCTTCTGCACGTCACTGGTCGGGTTCTGGTGGTGCAGGTGACCGCTGTTGACCTGGCGGATCTGTCCGGGCAGCGCCTTGACCAACTCCTCGGCGCTGGTGGGCTCGTGCGTGGCGAAGATGTCGAACACGTCGTCCGGCTGCACGCCCTTCACCGCGGCGTCCGCCGTGGACCGTTCGAGCGGGTCGACGACGGACGGTTCGTTCGAGCCGAACGGGTCGGGCCCGCCGTATACGCGTGGATCGGGCAGCCCGCCGATGTGCAGGCCGAACGCGTTCAGCTCCTGGGCCGTGACCGTGAACCCGCCGTCCGGATCGGTGGTCTTGGTACCAAGGACGACCACACCCGGGATGGAGCGCATCACGTTCACGGTCGTCGGCGAGTCGTGGTTGCCGGCCACCCAGATCATCGGCGCGATCTTGGTAAGCGAGCGCATCTGCTTGCGGAACGCGGGTGTCATCTCGGCGGCGGTCCCGAACTGCGACTCGTCACCGGTGTTGATCACCAGCGACACGTCGAAGTTCTTCGCGTACTGGCGCAGCAGCGGGTACGTGCTGGCGAGGTGGACGTCCGAGATGTACATGATGTTGAGCGCGGTGGGCGGCGCCGCAGTCTGATCCAGGTTCTGCTGCAGCTGCGCCTGGATCGCTGCGATTCCGTTGACTACGTCGAACGCCGTCGCGTGCTGCTTGTAGTACTGGCGCAGCTGCCCCGGGAACAGCTGCAGTGCGCCCAGCGTGCCGGTCAACCGCGACTGTTTCGCCCAGTTCGGGTTGTAGCTCAACGCGCCGTAGCCGCCGACGGCCGCGCCCACGACCACCACAGCGGCGAACTGCAGCAGCCGGTGCTGGATCTCGTGCGGACGCTTGGGCAGGCCACGCAGGTATCGGACGGCTAGGTTGATCGCGGCCGCGACGCCCAACCCGATCAGCGCACCGAGGACTGCCTCGCCGGCCAGCCAGGCGAGCGCACCCGGCAGCTGGTCGACGAAGTCGCTGCGCAGCGAGGCGACGTAGCTCTGCGGGTCCTGCGTCGCCGCGGCAGCCATGCGCACCACGTCGACGTTCTCCGGGCTCAGGTGCACACCCAGCGGCAACCCGTCGACGTGCCCGAAGATCCAGCTGCCGAACGTGGTGTCGGCGGTGATGCCCGACCGGGTGAACAGGGTGGCCTGCACCTGGAAGCGCACGCCACCTGCCATGGCGTGGTACGGAAACAGGTGCAGCATGGCGGACGCGCCGGCGAGCGGGAGCGCCAGCCGCAGCGCCCAGCGCAGGACGAACTCGGCGAGCGCCTGCGCTGTCGCGAGCGGTGGACGGTGCCGCACCGTTTCGGCGACGTGGGCCACCCGGCGCCGGATCCGGCCACTGACGCGCGGTTCTCGGGGACGCGCATCCGGCAACTCGGCCGATGCGGCGGAGCTGCTCTCCGGGTCCGTCTGGTCGTGGTCGATGTCGCGAGTATGCCCGGCATGGACGGTTACCTCCCGTGATCAAGATCGCCACCCCGGCGCGCCCGGATGCCGGTGCCGCAGCAACGCGGGCAGGCTGTGGGTCGTGATCTGTAGGCATGTCGTCCGAACGCGCGGAGCGGTCGTGGTGGGGCTCGCAGCACTCGCGCTGGCGGCGGCGGCGTGCACGTCCAGCACGTCCCCGGCCGGCTCGCCTGCTCCGTCCGAGCCGCCGACGGCTACTGCGACGACGGCGACGCACAGCCCGCCGGTGCAGTCGGCCGCAGCGCGCGGCACCGCGCTCGCGCTGCTCGGCACGCTGGCGGTGAAGGGCCGCGCGCCGAAGACCGGCTACAGCCGCGCGCAGTTCGGACCGTCCTGGACTGATGACAACGATGCACCGGACGGCCGCAACGGATGCCGGACTCGCGACGACGTTCTGGCCCGCGACCTCGCGCGAACCCGCACCACCAACGGCTGCACGGTGTACTCGGGCGAGCTCGTCGATCCCTACACCGGTGCTCGGATCGCGTTCCGTTACGGCGTGGTGTCGTCCGCTGCGGTGCAGATCGACCACGTCGTTGCACTCGGTGACGCGTGGCAGACGGGCGCGCAGCAGTGGCCCGTCCAGAAGCGCACCGCGTTCGCGAACGATCCGCTGAACCTGCTCGCAGTGGACGGCTCGACCAATGCGGCCAAGGGCGATTCGGACGCGGCATCCTGGCTGCCGCCGAACAAGTCGTACCGGTGCGCCTACGTCGCGCGGCAGGTCGCGGTCAAGGCGCGATACGGGCTATGGGTCACGGCGGCCGAGCGGGACGCGATCGCCCGGGTGCTCTCGCGCTGCCCCGGTGAGCTGGCCCCGACCGAGGGCGCAGCGCCGCCACCCGTTGCCCCGCGCGCCGTCGTGACCGCGAGCCCGAGCCCGTCGGCGTCTCGCGTCGTCGTCTACCCGAACTGCGCCGCGCTCGTCGTCGACTATCCGCACGGCGTCGGACGGCCCGGCGCACGTGATCACACGTCCGGCACCCCGGACACCCGGTTCACCGTGAACCGTTCGGTCTACGAGGCGAATACCGGTCGCGACGGCGATGACGACGGTATCGCCTGCGAACGCTGACGCGCTGCCGCGGGACGTCGGGTGATATCGAATCGGGCGGACTACACGTACGATGAGCCGTACAAAATTGGATTTCAGTCTCGAGGCGTGCGGATGCGCAAAGCCCCATCCCGGATGACGCTCCCATGCCCGCATTGCGGACGGCAGCTCGTCGTCCGGATTCTCCTGCCCACACCGGAGCACCGCCACACCAAGAAGCCCCAGGTCTTGTCGATGGAGTGCCCGACGCAGGGCTGCTCGGTCGATCAGGACTACATCCTGACCGTCCTGCGCATCCCGAAGCCGGAATCGGCCAGCGCCACCTGAGCCAGCCGGGCGCCAGAGCACCACGTCCAAATTTTGCGTCAATCATGGATTGACGATTCGCAATCGTCAATCTATGATTGACGCATGACAAACCCGGATGTCCCATTGCGACTCGACGACTTGATCAGAGCAATCACCTCGGCACACGACGCGCCGCTGGACCAGCTCAGCGAAGCGGTCAGCGCCGGCGACTACCTCGGCGACGTGGCCGATCACCTCATCGGACATTTCGTCGACCAAGCCCGCCGTTCGGGCGCGTCGTGGACCGAGATCGGACGCAGTATGGGCGTCACCAAACAGGCAGCACAGCAGCGGTCCGCCGCGAAGGACGGGGCGGACTTCAGCCGGTTCACGCCGCGGGCGAAGAACGCGGTGATGGCGGCGCACGAGGCGGCCCGGTCGGCGGGAAACGACGCAGTCACGCCGGCGCACCTCGTCCTGGGCATCGTCACCGAGCCGAAGTCGCTCGCCGCGAATGCGATCACCGAGCAGGGCACCACGCTCAAGAAGGTTGCCGCGGCCGCCAAGGCGGCACTGCCCGCAGCCGTGGACGACCCGCCCGAGCTGGTCGCGTACGACTCGGAGGCCAAGCGGGTGCTCATGCTGACCGTCCGGACGGCGCTGCGCCTCGGCCACAACTACGTCGGCACCGAACACATGCTGCTCGCGCTACTGGACGCCGAGGCCGGCTCGGGGCCGCTGTCCGGGCTCGGCCTCATGGCCGAGGCCACCGAGTCGATCGTCCAGGAGCGGCTCGCCGCGATCACCTCCGCACGCTGAGGCTCGCACGATGCTCGCGCGGGTCGGGTAGCCTGCCGAGTCGGAGTGGTCCCGGTAGCTCAGCTGGTTAGAGCGCCTCGTTTACACCGAGGATGTCGGCGGTTCGAATCCGTCCCGGGGCACGTCGCCTCGGGTAGGTCGTACCGTTACCGCGTGGACGCCGCAGGCTGGGACGATCGGTACCGCTCGAGCGAGTTGGTCTGGGGAATCAGACCGAATCGCTGGGTGGAGCAGGAACTCGCCGGATTACCGGTTGGGAGCGCGCTGGACGTGGCGTGCGGCGAGGGACGCAACGCGCTCTGGCTGGCCAGTCTCGGTTGGCAGGTCACCGCGGTCGATTTCTCCCCCGTCGCGCTGGAGAAGGGCCGCGCGTTGGAAGAGCGTGCCCTGGCGGATCGAACAGGGGCCATTCCCGTGAGCTGGCGGTGCGCCGACGCGACCACCTACCGGCACGACGCTGAGGTCGACGTCGCGCTGCTCTGCTACCTGCAACTCCCCGCCGAGCAGCGCCGGGCCGCCGTGCGCAACGCCGCCGCCGCGCTGGCTCCTGGCGGGACGCTGCTAGTGATCGGTCACGATTCGACGAATCTCGCCGACGGCACCGGCGGCCCACAGGATCTAAGCGTGCTGTTCACCGCCGACGACATCGCGTCCGACTTGGACGGCACCGACCTGAAGATCAATCGGGCCGACGCTGTACTGCGTCCGGTGGAAGGCGCACCGCG
>DASTXN010000064.1:0-3594 GCA_035765515.1 Jatrophihabitantaceae bacterium
GCACCTGCCAGCCGCGCCGTCGGGCGTCGTCGAGGGCCTCGCGCACGAGCGCCGAGCCGAGGCCGCGACCCTCGTGGCCGCTGAGGGTTTCGGTGTGTACGAAGTCGGCGACCGTGCCGTGCAGCCGGTACTCGGTGAACGCGCCCAGCTCGTCGCCATCGGTGATCTCGTAACGATGCAGGTCCGCGTTGTCGCGGACACGTTCGTCCGTCATCACCTCAGCCTGCCAGGGTTCCCGTCCGAGTCGCGACCGTTCACCGGCGGATCCGCAACCAGAGGTCGCGCGGCCGCTGTCATGGCGGCGAAGCTAGCGGCGAGTGCCGACAATTCCGGCGCCGTGGGTGACGTCCCCGAGCGGAGGGCGTGGTGTCCTGGCTCAGGACAGATGTCCCGCTTGATGATCATGGCCATAACCCCCGGTTCGTGGGGTTGGAGCCATGATCATCAATGGGTCAACTACCCGGTCGACGGCTTCCGGATCCGGTGAGTGCCCCCAGCGGAGGGCGTGGGATTCGAACCCACGATGACTGTCACCAGCCATAGCGGTTTTCAAGACCGCCGCACTAGGCCACTATGCGAGCCCTCCAGATGCCCGAAGGTACCGGATTTGCTGGGCTGTAGCGTCGGGGCCTTTCCGCCTTCGACGCTGCCGCCAGCAATTGCGCCAGCAATCTCGACGCGTCGAGACGACCGGCTGCGGCCCCGCGCACACCGGGTCGCATCCTTTCACGGCGCGCGCCGTTCAGTTTCCCCGTCGCCGGTCCCTTCTCCCCGTCGGACACGAGGAGGTGCGGGATGGACACGGTTTCGGACTCGCCGGTGGTGCTGCTGACGCCGGAGCAGGCGGCCGAGGCGCTCGGGATCGGGCGATGGAAGCTGTACGACCTGCTGCGGCAGGGCCGGCTGCGCTCGATCCGGATCGGCAGCTGCCGGCGGATCTCGACCGATGCGCTGCGCGCGTTCGTCACCGAGCTGGAAGACGACCCGACCGGACTGCGCTGAACCGACGGGCTGCGCCGAACCGACCGGCTGCGCTGAGCGGGGAGAACCGGTGAGCCGCGGCTATGGCGAGGGCAGCGTCTACCGCAAGGGCACCGGCTGGGAGGCCTCGGCCTACCTCGACGGACGCCGGCGCTCGGTGCGCGGCCGGACCATGCGCGAGGCCCGCGAGCGGCTGCGGGCGCTGCAGGCCCGGGCGGCGTCGGGCGAGCCGATCACCGACGAGCGGCTGACGGTCGCGGCGTACCTGGAGTACTGGCTGTCGGTCACCGAGTCGACGGTCCGCCCGTCCACCCACCAGCGGTACCAGCAGTACGTGCGGGTGCACGCGGTGCCGATCATCGGGCACCTGCGGCTGGTCGAGCTCAAGCCGATGCACCTGCAGCAGCTGTACGCCAAGCGGTTGCAGGCCGGCTCGTCGCCCTCGACGGTGCACCATTTGCACGCCTGCCTGCACCGGGCGCTGGCGATGGCCGAGCGGTGGGAGCAGGTGAACCGCAACGTCGCCCGGCTGGTCACGCCGCCGCGGGTGCCGCGGCCGCAGATCGAACCGCTCACGGTGGAGGAGGTGCGCCGGTTCCTCGCTGCCGCCCGCAGCTCGCGGTTCGAGGCCGCGTTCGTAGTCGCCGTCGTCACCGGCGTGCGCCTCGGCGAACTCCTGGCGCTGCGCTGGGACGACATCGACCTGGGCGACGCGCCGACGGTCCGCGTGCGCGGCACGCTGCAGCGGGCCGACGGGCGGCTGCAGATCCTGGAGCCGAAGACCGCGCAGTCGGTGCGGGTCGTCGCGATCGGCCGGCTCGGCGCCGAGGCGCTGCGCGCGCACCACGTCCGCCAGGCCGAAGAGCGGCTGCGGATCGGAAGCTGCTGGACCGACCGCGATCTCGTCTTCCCAAACCTCTGGGGCGAGTACATGGCGAGTTCAACCGGTCGATGCAACACCGGGTTGTTGAAGTGAGCGTAGTTGCTCGTCGAATACCTCGGCGGGCGTCCTCCAGCCGAGGACCTTGCGGGGCCGGTTGTTCAGCGTGTGAGCGACGGCCTGCAGGTCTTCGGCTGACCAGCGCGACAGGTCCGTGCCCTTGGGGAAGTACTGGCGCAGCAGGCCGTTGGTGTTCTCGTTGGAGGGCCGCTGCCATGGCGAGTGAGGGTCGGCGAAGAACACCCGCGTGCCGGTGCTCAGCGCGAGCTCCGCGTGGGCTGAAAGCTCCTTCCCGCGATCCCATGTCAGGGTCTTGCGCAGCTGCTGCGGCAGCGTGGTGATCGATGCCGTCAGCGCGGCGTTCATCGCGACGGCGCCGTAGCCGCCGAGCGCCGGTCCGTTCTTCACGCGCGGCGTCTCGCCCCAGCCCTCCAGCCGGGGCAGGTGAACCAGCAGCGTCGCGCGGCTGCTGCGCTCGACCAGCGTGCCGATCGCCGACCTGCCCGTCCCGATGATCAGATCGCCCTCCCAGTGGCCGGGAACGGCACGGTCCTCTGCCTCGGCGGGACGCTCGCTCAGCACGACATCGGCGGTGACGTGCCCCTGCGGCTTGTTCCGCGACCGAGCCCTGGGCTCGCGCAACGCCCGGCCCGTGCGCAGACACGCGACCAGCTCACGCTTGAGCGCACCACGGCCCTCGATGAACAGCGACTGGTAGATCGCCTCATGGCTGATGCGCATGGACTCATCATCGGGGAAGTCGAGCCGCAAGCGGTGCGAGATCTGCTCCGGACTCCACGCCGTCGACCACCGCCGGTCTTGCCGGTGGGGCTTGTTCAACCCCTTCCACTGCGGCGTCTTCGGCCCTGGTACGGCCGTGCCATCGGGCCGGCGGATGTCGCCGGCGAGCCGGTCCTGCACGTACTCGCGCAACCGCTCGTTACCCACCAGCTTCGCGGTCTTCGGGCGCTTCGCCGCCTGTTGCGCCTTCCACTGCGCCACCAAAGCCCGATACTCGCGCTTACCGCCGCGGGTCGCGCCGTTGCGGCGCAACTCGCGGGACACAGTCCCCGGGTCGCGGCCGATCGCGCGGGCGATCTCCCGCACGCCCTTGCCCTGGGCCCTGAGCAGCGCGATCTCCTCGCGCTCGGCGAACGACAAGTAGCGGCCCGAGGGCTCAGCCAGGCTCACGGGCGGCATCCCGCCAGCGTGGCGAAACCATCGCGCACCGACCGGCCACGACACGCCCACCGCGGACGACGTCTCAACTGTCGTGACCCCCGTCGCGATCAGCCGCCAGAACTCCCGCTGCACCGCCCGCGACGGCTCAGGCCGCCCAGGCGAACGCATCGGCGCACGCAACGCCCGATCCGCCGCCCACTGCCGCCGCGCTCCCTCCGGCCTGTCCACGGTCCGGTCCTTGAGTCTCGACATCGCGCCCCACCTCCAGATCGAGGTGTTGCGACGACCAGTTGAATCCGCCTTGACTGCCGGCGTCGGTGTGGTGCACCAGGCCGGACAGGTCGGTGATTCCGTGTCGGCGGCGGGTCCAGACGGCGTGCTCAAGGGTGTCCAGGACCAGTTCGGTGCTCATGCTGGTGGCGGCGCGCCAGCCGACGATCATCCGGCTGAACACGTCGAAGACGAACGCGACGTAGACGGTGCCGGACCAG
>DASTXN010000065.1:0-56032 GCA_035765515.1 Jatrophihabitantaceae bacterium
GGCGCCCCTTCACGTCATCCGACGTCCTCCCTGATCTTCGCGCGGGTAACCCAGGATTCGTGCTTACTCGTATTGTTCTGCCCTGGGCCGGCGCGCAGTCAGTAAATGTGCCTGCGGCCGCCGATCTGGTGGCCGGCGAAGCCCGCTATTGCGAAGATCGCGCCGACTACTACCGCGATCACGCCGAGGATCCAGATGATGTGCACCGCGGTAATGAAGCCGATGATGAGGAGGACTACCCCTAGCAAGATCACGGCGTGACTCCTTGAATGAGGTCGCACCCCGTTGGGCGACGGCACAGGAGTTTTACCGCTTTTCGCGTCGCGTCAAACCAAATGCTTGAATTCGGTGAGCTGCAGACCGCAGGAATAAATTGCGTGATTCGGACTTTCGTGATTAGCCGTTCTGAATCGGGTCAGTCAAGCTGCTGGGGTTGGCCCTCGTCGGCCGCGGCAGCCCAGTTCGCCTTGTTCATCTTGGACGGCTGCACCCTCGGCGGCTCGCCGTCCTGCTTGGGGAAGTTGGGCGGATACGGCGCATCACCGAGGCCGTGCTCGCGCTCGTCGCGATCGGCCCAGTCGAGCAGTGGCTCGATGTCCCACACGGCGTCATCGATCCCGGCGTGGAGATCCCCCAGCGAGGCAAACCGGGCCGGCATCGTGTTGATCGTGAAGTCGTTCGTCTCCACGTCCGGAAGCTCGTCCCAGGTGACCGGCGCGGACACCGGCGCGTGGTCGAATCCGCGCACGGAATAGGCCGCGGCGATCGTCCGGTCCTTCGCGTTCTGGTTGTAGTCCAGGAAGATCTGCGCGCCGCGCTCCTCCTTCCACCACGCCGTCGTCACCTGTGTCGGCGCGCGCCGTTCCACCTCGCGCGCGAACGCCAGCGCGGCACGGCGCACCTCGCGGAAACCGAACCGCGGCTCGATGCGCACGTAGACGTGCACGCCGCGCGAGCCGGACGTCTTCGGCCAGCCGACCGCGCCCAGCTCGTCCAACACCTCGTGCACGATCGCGGCGACGGCCTTGGCCTCGGCGAACCCGGTACCGGGCTGCGGATCCAGATCGATGCGCAACTCGTCCGGCTTCTCGACCGCGGCCCGGCGGGTGTGCCACGGGTGGAACTCGACCGTCGACATCTGCACCGCCCAGATCACCGACGCGAGTTCGGTGACGCACAGCTCGTCGGCCACGCGCCCAGACGGAAAGCTGACCTGCGCTGTCTGCACCCAATCGGGCGCGCCCTTGGGCAGCCGCTTCTGGTAGATCTTCTCCCCCGCCAGGCCCTCGGGATAGCGGTGCAGCATGCACGGCCGCTCGCGCAGCGCGCGCACGATGCCCTCACCGACGGACAGGTAGTACTGCGCCAGGTCGCGCTTGGTCGCGCCGATCGCAGGGAAGTACATCCGATCAGGGTTGCTGATCCGGACGGTCCGGGACCCGACCTCGAGCTCCTCGCTGGGCGACGGCATGCGCCAACGCTAACCCGCCGGACCGTCCGCCGCGCGCAACGGACCGCCCCGGCGCGTGCCCGCCCAGCACCGCGCCGCCCCCGCCGACCGACGCCAGGATGCCGAGCCCAGCCGCCAGCACCGCGGGACCGACCGCGACGAACAACCAAGCGTCGAAGGTGAAGACGCCCCAGACGACGACCCCGATCCCGGCCAGGCTCAGGCCCGTACCCAACCGTGCGGTCCGGGTCAGCGGCATCGGACGTCCCCGGAGCGCCTCCAGCGCGCGGTCGCGACGCGCACACAGGACCAACAGCACCCCCATCACGCCGAACCACAGCTCGAAGTAGGCCAGGTTCGCCCAGTCGAAGCCGCGCAGCTGCGCCGCCGTCACGTCACCGTGCGACGGATACCCGACGACGCCGACCAACCGCAGCGTGGACGCCACCGTAAAAAGCACCCAGTGCGCGAGTGCGGCCGCCCCGCCGACCCACGCCGTTCCGCGGCGCAGCGCGGCCGGCAACAGCTGTCCCCAACGGGACGTCAGCGACAGGCAGACCAGCCCCGCGCCGGTGATCACGACGCACGCACCCCAGTTCGCGACGGCGAAGTCGTCCTGTGCGCCGGTGATCCCGATCGGCGTGCTCGAGCCGCCCAGTCCCCAGTAGACGTGGATCGGCACGTACGCCAGGGCCCACCAGAAACCGGCCCGGCCAAGCGTCCGGGTCGCGATCCTCTTCGAGCCGAAAGATGAAACAGCAGCGTGAGCGGTCATGCAACAAGCGTGGCGGGGCATTCGAGCCGGCACATCGGCTCGTGGTCGCGAACAGGTCCGACTCCGGGATGACCACGGCCGTGGACGGACCAGCCCGTGGTCGTAGCCGAAGCTCATGGCCTGCACGCAGCTACGACCGGCGCGCACGGAGCAGGACGCCGAGCGGCTACCGATCAGCTCGTCGCGGCCGGCGCAACCCAGGTCGGCGCGCTGCCGAGCACCTGCAGGCACCACTGCTCCACACGCGCCGCTATCGGCTCGGCCGTGATGCCGACCTGCGCGCGCACCTCGGACACCTTGCCGTGGTCCAGGAACTGCGCCGGGATCCCGATCTCTCGCGTCGGCGCGTCGACACCGGCCGCGCGCAGCAGTTGCGAGACCCGCGCGCCCACGCCGCCGGTGACGACACCGTCCTCGACGGTCACCACCAAGGCAGCGCCGCGCGCCAGGGACACGATCGCGGACGGCAGCGGCTGCACCCAGCGCGGGTCCACGACCCGTACCGACCGGCCGGACGCGCGCAACTGCTCGGCCGCCGCGCGCACGTCGACGGCTACAGCGCCGACCGAGATCAGCAGCACGTCCACCGCGGCGTCCTGCGAACTCTCGCTGAGCACGTCCAGGCCGTCGACGCAGCGGACGGCCGGGAGCTCAGCGGTCAGCGGGGTCTTCGGGAAGCGCAGTACGGTCGGCCCCTCCGGCCACTGCACGGCCTCACGCAACTCGGCACGCAGCGTGGCGGCATCGCGCGGCGCAGCCACGCGCAGTCCCGGAACCACGCCGAGAATCGCCAGGTCCCACATGCCGTTGTGGGACGCGCCGTCGTCACCGGTCACGCCGGCGCGGTCGAGCACGACGGTGACCGGCAGCCGGTGCAGGGCGACGTCCATCAACAGTTGGTCGAACGCACGGTTCAGGAACGTCGAGTAAACGGCGACGACGGGGTGCAGGCCGCCGGAGGCCAGGCCCGCCGCGGACGTCATCGCGTGCTGCTCGGCGATACCGACGTCGTAGAACCGCTCCGGGAACCGCTCGGCGAACACGCTCAGCCCGGTCGGTTCGCACATCGCGGCGGTGATCGCCACGACGTCGTCGCGCTCGGCGCCGATGGCCACCAGCTCGTCGGCGAACACGTTCGTCCAACGCAGCCCGGTCTTCGGCAGCCGCACGCCCGTCGCGGGGTCGAACGCACCCGGGGCGTGCATCTGCTCGAGCTCGTCGTTCTCCGCCGGGGCGTAACCGTGGCCCTTGCTGGTCACGCAGTGCACGATCACCGGACCGTCGAAGCCGCGCGCCAGCCGCAGCGCGTCCTCCAGTGCGGCGCGGTCGTGCCCGTCGACCGGGCCGAGGTACTTCAGCCCGAGGTCCTGGAACATCGTCTGCGGCGCGAGCAGGTCCTTCACGCCGCGCTTCATGCCGTGCAGCGCGTCGTACAGCGGCGGGCCCACGACCGGCACGCGCGGCAGCCGCGACTTGACCTCGCCGAGCGCGCGCTCGTAGCCGGGGCGCAGGCGCAGCGCACCGAGGTGCCGCGCCAGGCCGCCGATCGTCGGCGCGTAGGAGCGGCCGTTGTCGTTCACCACGATCACGACCGGACGGTCGGACGCGGCGATGTTGTTCAACGCCTCCCAGCACATCCCGCCGGTCAGCGCGCCGTCGCCCACCACGGCGACGACCGGGCGCCGCTCGCCGCGCACCGCGAACGCCTTCGCCATGCCGTCCGCGTACGACAGTGCCGTGGAGGCGTGCGAGTTCTCGATCCAGTCGTGCGGGCTCTCAGCACGGCTCGGGTAGCCCGACAGCCCGCCTGCCTTGCGCAGCTGGTCGAATCCCGCGGCACGCCCGGTGACGATCTTGTGGACGTACGACTGGTGACCGGTGTCGAACAGGATCGGCTCGCTGGGCGAGTCGAACACCCGGTGCAGCGCGAGGGTCAGCTCGACCACGCCGAGGTTCGGTCCCAGATGCCCGGAGCCGGCGGCGGCCACCTTCGTGACCAAGAAGTCCCGGATCTCGGCCGCCAGCTCGTCCAGCTCGCCGTCGTCGAGCCCGCGCAGATCCCCCGGGCCGGTGATGCCCGGGAGCAACCGACCGCCCGCGCGCTCAGCCCTGCTCACGGAGCGCACGCAGACTCTGCTTGAGCGAACCCATCGTCGCGAGCACGGCGGTCGGCTCGTAGCCGCAGTGCGCCATGCAGTTGTTGCACCGCTCGTCCTTGCCGCGACCGTACTTGTCCCACTCGGTGGTCTCGATCAGCTCCTTGTACGTCTTCACGTAGCCGTCGGCCATCAGGTAGCACGGCTTCTGCCAGCCGAGCAGCGAGTACGACGGGATGCCCCAGGCGGTGCAGTCGAAGTCGACCTTGCCCTCGAGGAAGTCGAGGAACAGCGGCGAGTGGTTGAGGCGCCAGCGCTTGCGGTTGCCGTCGGCGAACGCCTTGCGGAACAGCTCGCGGGTCTCGGTCACGCCGAGGAAGTGGTCCTGGTCCGGGGCCTTCTCGTACGCGTAGGCCGGCGAGATCATCATGTCGTCGACCTGGACCTCGTCGTTGAGGAAGTTCAGCACGTCGATGATCGTCTGCGGCGTGTCCGTGTTGAAGAACGTCGAGTTCGTCGTGACGCGGAAACCCTTCTCCTTCAAGAACTTGATCGCCGCGATCGCCTCGTCGAACACGCCCTCCTTCGAGACCGACTCGTCGTGCCGCTCGCGCAGTCCGTCGATGTGTACCGCGAACGAGAAGTACCGCGACGGCTTGAAGTTGAACTTGTCCCAGCGCTTGCGGATCAGCTCCGCGTTGGTGCACAGGTAGACGTACTTCTTGCGCTTGACGAGCTCGTTGACCAGCACGTCGATCTGCGGGTGCATCATCGGCTCGCCGCCGGCGAGCGACACCATCGGCGCACCGCACTCCTCGATGGCGCCGATGGCCTGCTCGACCGGCATGCGCTGGCGCAGCACCTCGTGCGGCTGCTGGATCTTGCCGCAGCCGTTGCACTTGAGGTTGCACGCGAACAGCGGCTCCAGCTCGACGATCAGCGGGAACTTGTCGCGACGGCGCACCTTCTGGTTGAACAGGTACCAGCCGATGCGGGCTCCCTGTCGCAGTGGAATAGCCATCAGTCGACAACCCCCTTGGGTAGCGTGAATTTCACGGTTTCTCTGGTCACCTGGCGGTCCGCGACCTCGACAGGGCCGAGTGCGCGGAGCATTCCGATCACTTCGTCCACCAGGTGTGGTGGGGCCGAGGCCCCGGCGGTGATGCCGACGGTGCTGACCCCGTCCAGCCAGTCCGGCAGGATTTCGGTGGCGTCGTCGATCAAGTGTGCGGGAGTCCCGCAGCGCTCGGCGACCTCGACCAGCCGCAGTGAGTTGGACGAGTTCGGCGAGCCGAGCACGAGCACGACATCGGCATCGGCGGCGATGGCCCGGACCGCCTGCTGTCGGTTCGTGGTCGCGTAGCAGATGTCGTCCGTCGGCGAGGATTCCATCAGCGGGAAGCGGCGGCGCAGCACCTCGACGGTCTCGGCGGCGTCGTCGACGGCCAGCGTCGTCTGCATCAGGAACGCGACCTTCTCCGGATCGACCACCTGAACCCGCTCGGCCTCCTCCGGGTTCTGCACGAGCGTGATCCGTCCCGGCACCTCGCCGAGCGTCCCCTCGGTCTCGTCGTGCTTGTCGTGCCCGATGAGCAGCACGGTGTCGCCGCGGCCGGCGAAGCGACGCGCCTCGTTGTGCACCTTGGCGACCAGCGGGCAGGTCGCGTCGATGACGTTCAGCTCGCGCCGCGCAGCCTCCTCGCGCACCGCGGGCGCCACACCGTGCGCGGAGAAGACCACCGTCGTGCCGTCCGGCACCTGGTCGAGCTCGTCGACGAACACCGCGCCCTGCCGCTCCAGGTCGCGGACGACGTGCGCGTTGTGCACGATCTGCCGGCGCACGTACACCGGCCGCGAGTAGCGCTGCAGCGCCAGCTCGACGATGTCGATAGCGCGCTCGACGCCGGCGCAGAACGAGCGCGGTTCGGCGAGCAGCACCGTCCGCGGCCCGAGCAGTTCGGCCCAGCGCCGCAGCGCCGGCCCGAGTTCACGCAGGCCCAGCAGCGCCCGCGCACCGGCCGGCAGCGTGGCCAGGCGGGCCACCGGGCTGAACGCGGTGTCGACGATGACACGCACGACCGCGGTGGGCACGCCGACCGTCGCCCGGACGATCTCGGCGGACTCCATGTCCACGGCGATCGCTCCCGTCGCCGCGAGCCGGGCCCGCTCCTCGGCACCGCCGACGACGCGGTCGTGGCTGACCATCGGCCCGGTACGCACGCGAAAGCCCATCCGGCGCAGTTCGGCAACCAGCGGTGCCGCGCCGCGCAGCACGGTCCGCCCGCGCGAATCGCGCACCTCGCTCGCCACGACGACATCGCCGGGACGCAGTGACGGATCGACGCCGCCGGCGACACCGGCGACGACCACTGCCTCCGGCGCGGCCTCGCGCAGGCGCGGCAGCCAGGCCTGGACGCGTTCGGGTCCCATCCCGCACCGCAGCAGCTGCGCGTCCGGGACGCGTCCGGACAGCGCCGCGTACTCGCTGCGCAGCGCGGTGACGACGGTCAGGCGGGTCATGTCTTGCCCCTGGTTGCAGTGAGGTACCGGCCGAGGGCGCTGAGCGGGAACACCAGCCGGTACATCTCGTAGTTGATGTAGAAGTCGCCGGGGAAACCGGTGCCGGTGTAGAGGTCCTCGTCCCAGCCGCCGTCGGCGTTCTGCGTCGCGATCAGCCAGGCGAGGCCGCGCTCAACGGCCGGAAGCGAAGCGTCGACCGCCAGCAGCGCCAGCAGCGCCCAGCCGGTCTGCGAAGCGGTGGACTCGCCGCGCCCACGCCAGTCGGGGTCCGAGTAACCGCGCAGGTCCTCGCCCCAGCCGCCATCCGGGTTCTGGTGCTCTAGCAGCCAGTCGACCGCGCGCCGGATCGGTTCGGCCTCGCGGTCTATCCCCGCGGCGATCAGGGCGGGGACGGCCGCGCCCGTGCCATAGACGAGGTTCGCGCCCCAGCGGCCGAACCACGAACCGTCCGGCTCCTGCGCGTCCAGCAACCACTGGATGCCCCGGCGTGCCGCCTCGGTGTCGAGGTTTCCGGTGTGCGCGAGCATCTCGATGGCGTGCGCGGTGACGTCCGCCGACGGTGGGTCGATGACGGCCCCGAAGTCGCAGAACGGCAGCTTCTCGACCAGCCGCCGGGTGTTGTCGGCATCGAACGCCGCCCAGCCGCCGTCGCGCGACTGCATGCCGATCACCCAGTCGATGCCGCGCTGCACGGCGGACTCGAGGCCGGGCACGCGCCCGGGGGCGATCCGGCGCAGCGCGAGCACGACCTCGGCGGTGTCGTCGACGTCCGGGTAGCCGTCGTTGGCGAACTCGAACGCCCAGCCGCCCGCGGGCAGGTCCGGCCGCTTGACGGCCCAGTCGCCCTTGATCCGGATCTCCTCGTTCACCAACCAGTCGGCCGCGCGCACGAGCGCCGGGTCGTCCGGCTCCAGGCCGGAGTCGAGCAGCGCGATCACGGACAGGCAGGCGTCCCACACCGGCGACTGGCAGGCCTCCAGCCAGCGGACCGGCCCCTCGGGCGAGTCGCCGTGGACGAGGAACCCGTCCAGGCCCTTGAGCGCCGCGGCCAGCACCGGGTGCTCGAGCGGGTAGCCGAGCAGGTGCAGCGCGAGGATCGAATACACCCACGGGGGCTGGATGCCGCCCCAGCCGCCGTCGTCCTCCTGCCGCGCGATGATCCACTCGGCGGCGCGGCGCATCGCCTGGCCGCGGGCAGGTTTGACCGGGAGCCGGTCGTAGAGCTTCAGCCCCCGGTCGAGCGTGTTGAACGCGGACGCGATCAGGCCGGTCTTCTTCGCCGGCGGGCGCGTGCCGGTGCGCAGCTCGTCCAGCGTGAACGGCAGCGGGCGGACCGGGCGCAGCGTGGCCACCACTGTGATCGGCACGACGGTCTGCCGCGCCCAACAGCCCCAGTCGTAGACGTTGAGCGGGAACCAGCTCGGCAGCAGCACCAGCTCCGGAGGCATGGACGGCAGCTCGTCCCAGGACCATTCGCCGAACAGCGCCAGCCAGATGCGCGTGAACACCCGGCTCGCCTCGAGGCCGCCGTTGTCCAGGATGAACTCGCGGGCGGACTTCAGGTGCGGGTCGTCGGCGTCGTCGCCGGCCAGCCGCAGCGCCGTGTAGGCCTCGATGGTCGTCGACAACTCACCGGGGCCACCGGCGAACGTCGCCCAGGTGCCGTCGGCGCGCTGCTGCGAACGGATCCACCGCGCGGAGGCATCCAGCTCGTCCTCGCGCAGGATGCCGAGGAACTGCCGCAGCAACAGATCCTCGGCGTCCATCGTGACGTTGGTGCGCAGCTCACCCTTCCACCACCCGGCGGGCGCCTGGCGCGCGAGGAGGTGCGCCTGAGCACGCCGGATAGACGCCTCGACGTCATCGGCGAGCTGCGCTCTGTTCACTGTGGTCACAACGTCTCCACTCGCTGTCTACCTGTCCCGGGCCACGATGTAACGCGCAACTGACGCCAGCTCCGCAATCGCGGGAGCGTCCGCCGGGCCGACCTCGTCCAGGCAGCCGAGCGCCTCGGCCAGCAGCCGGTCGGCCTCGGCGAGCGCCCAGTCCACGCCGCCCGCGTCGACGATCAGCGCGGTGGCCCGGACGACGTCCGCCTCGGCCTCCGGCGGGCCTGCGGCGAGCAGCTCGGCCAGCTGCGCGGACTCGGCCGTGCCGGCCTGCAGGGCCGCGACCACGACCGCGCTGCGCTTGCCGGCACGCACGTCCGAGGACGCCGACTTGCCCGTCACCCTCGGGTCGCCGGTGACGCCCAGGACATCGTCGACGAGCTGGAACGCCAGGCCCATCCGGTGCCCGTAGCGCGCCAGCGAGTCGACCACCTGCGGCGGTGCCCCAGTGGCGAGAGCGCCGATCGAGCTCGCGCACGACAGCAGCGCCGCGGTCTTGCCGACCTCCATGTCCAGCACCTCGTCCAGCGCGACCTGCGGGCGCCGCTCCAGCGCCAGGTCGGCCGACTGCCCGCTGATCAGGTGCTGCACGGTGCTGAGCAGGTGCGGCACGGTGCGCGGCGCACAGGCGGGGTCGGCCATGAGCACTTCAACGGCGGCGGTCAGCATTGCGTTCCCACCCAGGATCGCCTGTCCTTCACCGAACGCGACCCAGCCGGTGGGCCGGTGCCGCCGCTCGGTGTCACGATCCATGATGTCGTCATGCAGCAGCGAGAAGTTGTGCACCAGTTCGAGTGCGACACCGCCCGGCACGCCGTCAGCCGACGGGCCGCCCGCCGCCTCCGCAGACAGCACCGCCAGCGTCGGACGGATCATCTTGCCGCCGCCACCTTCGACCGGCGTCCCGTCGGCTTCGCACCAACCGAGCTGGTAACCGGCGACCAGCCGCATCCGCTCGTCCGGGATCGCGTCGACCGCGGACCGCAGCGCGGGAAGCACCAGCTCCCGCGCCCGTGCGATAGCGGCCGGAACGTTCCGTTGAACCTTGGTCTCTGTCATTCGGGGCCCCCGCGAAGTTTTCGAGTGTTCTTTGCGAGAAAAGTTCGTGGGGTTTTCATGCAGCAAACCTCAGGGTCTCGGGGGGACAGGTGCGCATCGCACTCTCGGCGGCGCGTACGCCACTGCGCACGGCGCTCTCCATCGTGTCCGGCCAGCCGGTGGCCGTCCACGAGCCGGCCAGCCACACGCCGTCCGGTCCGGCGTCCGTGGGCGGCCGCATGGCGGCAGAGCCAGCCGCCTGCCGGAACGTCGCGCGGCGCTCGCGGGTGACGAACGCGTCGCGTACCTGCGCGGGCGCCGCGGCCGGGAGCAGCCGGGACAGCTCAGCGACATAGCGCGCGGTCAACTCCTTGGCCGGCACGTCCACGATGTCGTCGGCCGCGGACACCGTCACGGCGAGGTACTGGCCGCCGGGGTGGACGCGGTCCAGGCCCGAGGTGTGGGTGCGGTCGAAGATCCACTGCACCGGCGAGCGGACCGCTGCGGCGAAGGCCAGGTCGGTGACCGGGCGCTCGTAGATGACGTGGACGTTCACGATCGGGGTCGCGCCCAGGTCGCGCGCCGGCGCGGCAGGGGTGTCGCGGAGTTCGGGCAGCAGCGCGAAGGCCTCGCGGTGCGGCACGGCGAGTACGACGGCGTCTGCGCTCAGCGACCCGCCCTCGGCGAGGTGGACGAGTCCCGGTTCGACCCGGCGAGCCTTCTGCCCGAGCCGCACGTCGACGCCGGCCGCGCGCAGCGCCCGCCCGGCCGCGTCGTGGTGCAGCCGGCCCAGCGGTGCTGTCGCGTATCCGACGTCGGCCGCGGTGGCCGCGTCCAGCAGGCCGGTACGGAACACCTTCGCCGCCAGCGCGAGCGACGCGTCGTCGGGGTGCAGGTTGAGCGTCGCGGTCGCGACGACTCCCCATAGCGCGTCGATCGTCGCGTCGTTCTGGCCGTGCCGACGCAAGTAGTCGCCGAGCGTGCGCGCGTCCAGGGACAGGTCGTCCGGTGACAGCATCCGCAGCGCGAGCGCCCCGCGGACGGCGCGCAGCCGGTCCAGCGGGGAGAGCAGCGCGTACCGGCTCAGCGCGGCGCCCAGGTGCGCAGGCGCGGGAACGCCGGGCGCCCGCCCGAGTCGTCCCTGCCGGCCGGACGGGTCCAGCACCGGGATGTCCAGCCGCGGCTGCAGGTAGGTGCGTTCGGTCGCGCCGATGCGCCGCAGCAGCCACCGGTACGCCTCGCAGCAGCGCAGGAAGACGTGCTGGCCGTTGTCGACGTCCAGCTCGCCGCGCCGGAACGAGAACGCGGCACCGCCCAGGCGTGGCCGCCCCTCGAGCAGGGTGACCGAACGTCCGCAGTCGGCGAACCGCAGCGCGGCCGAGATCCCGGCCAGCCCGCCACCGACGATCACCACGTCGTGCCGGTCAGCCACGGTGCACCCCGACCAGGGAACGCGCCGCCACGCGCAGCTTGTCGCGGGCCGGCAGCGAGAGCCGCTGGTCCATGACCTGCCGCGGATCGGCCGCGATGCGATCGAGCAGCTCGCGGTAGATGCCGGCCATCGCACCGCAGCAGGCGGCGCTGCGCCGGTCCAAAACGTCCAGCAGGCCGAGCCCGCGGTCGTACCAGCCCCAGGCGCGCGCAGCCTCGTACCGGATCAGTTCGGCGAGGGCGCCGTCGTACGGCTCGAGAGCACCGTCCGTGCCGAGCGAGATCTCGCAGCCGAACAGCGCGAGATCGTGCTTGGGCAGGTACACCCGCCCGTTGAGGAAGTCCTCGCGGATGTCGCGCAGGATGTTGGTCAGCTGCAGCCCGACGCCGAGGGCGTCGGCGAGCTCGGAGGCATGCGCGAGTTCGGACGGTGCCAGGCCCGGGTCGAACACGCCCAGGGAGAGCCGCCCGATCGAGCCGGCCACGCAGCGGCAGTACTCGACCAGGTCCTCGAGCGAGTCGTAGCTGCGGCCGGACACGTCCATCTCGCAGCCGTCGACCAGCTCGCCGAACGCCCCGAGCGGGATCGGCAGCCGCGCGGCGGCGTCGGCCAGCGCGACGCAGACCGGGTCGGACGGGTAGTCGCCGGGCGCCGCGGACTGCGCGCGCGCCTCGGCGAGCAGCCGCAGCTTCGCCTCCGCCGGCAGGGTGCCGTCGCCGATGTCGTCGATGCGCCGCGCCATCGCGTACACCGCGGACAGCGCGCCGCGCTTGGTCGGCGGCAGCAGCCGGATGCCCCAGGCGAAGTTGCGGGCCTGCTCGCGAGTGATCCGTTCACACTCGCGGTAGGCGTCCTGGGCAGCAGTCGATTCGTCCATCGTGCTCACCACGGTGCCACCAGCCGCAGAGCGCGCGTCACGGTCCCCGCCCGCGACGGCGATACGGGATGCGATAAGACGTCGTAATTCGCGTGGCGCAGTGCGGCCGCAGTCGCGAGCCCGCCAGCCACATAACCGGCGACCGCTAAGCGCGCCCATCCGGTCAGTCGACGGACGAGTGGATCGCCGCGGTGCAGAAGGGACTCGGACCGCGCGACCTGCACGGCGAGCACCCCGCGCAGCGCGGTCCCGGTGCGATCTCCGCGCAGCTCTTCGTCGGCCACGCCCGCCGCGCGCAGCTCGCTCGCCGGCAGGTAGACCCGTCCGGCGCGCGCGTCCTCCCCGACGTCCTGGCAGTGCTCGAGCACCTGCAAGGCATTGCACACGTCGTCGGAGTCGGCGATGTTCTGGGCGGTCGCCGCGCCGGCGACGTGCAGCACGATCCGTCCCACCGGGGCGGCCGAGAACCTGCAGTAGCCGAGCAGGTCGGCGAACGTGTCATACGCCGACGTCCGCTGGTCGATGCGGTTCGCCTCGACCAGGTCCAGGAACGGTTCGAGCGGGATCCCGCGGTCGCGGACCAGCGGACGCAGGCCGGCGACGGGCGCGAGCCGGGCGCCGTCGCCGAGCAGGTTGAGCAGGTCGTTCTCGATGGCGTCCAGCAGCTTCAACCGGTCGTCGGGCGAGCCCGGGGCACGGTCGCCGACGTCGTCCACGAAGCGGGCGAATGCGTACACGGCGGCAAGCTGCGCTCGCGGCGCGGACGGCAGGATGCGCAGCGCCACCGGAAAGTTCTCTGCGCCCATCTGGGCGGCCGCGCCCGCCGCGACCTCGTCCAGCACCTCGGCGTCGGGCCGGGCTGGAACACCTGAATCCATGTACTCGTCTCTCGCTGTCACCGAGGGAACTTCTGGGAACTGATGCACACTGTGCCCGGCTAACAATTCATATGATCGGTATATCAGACACCGCACGCGGTTTGGGGCGGGACATTCGGCCCCGGACGCCGCCGATCGGTTAGCGTTCAGCACTGAACGGCGATGGGCGTCGCCGCGCTGCGTTGCGGAAATGAGGTACAGCGTGTCGACACAAGACGAGTTCGACCTGCGGGACGTGTTGGCGCGCCGCGGCTCCGAGCGGTACGAACTGCAGGCCCGCTACCTCAACCCACAGCTACCCCGCATGCTCCACGCGATCGGTTTCGACCGCGTCTACACCCGCGCCGAGGGTGCCTATCTCTACGACGACGCGGGCCGCGATTACCTCGACATGCTGTCCGGCTTCGGCGTCTTCGCGCTCGGCCGGCACCACCCGGTGGTTCGCCAGGCGGTACACGACGCGCTCGACCTCGGGCTGGCCGACCTCACCCAGTTCGACGCGCCCCCGCTCGCCGGGGCCCTGGCCGAACGGCTGCTCGCCCATGTCCCGCACCTGGACCGGGTCTACTTCGGCAACAGCGGCACCGAGGCCGTGGAGGCGGCGCTGAAGTTCGCGCGCTTCGCCACCGGGCGCAAACGCATCATCTTCTGCGACCACGCGTTCCACGGGCTCACCACGGGGTCGCTGTCGGTCAACGGCGCGCGGGACTTCCGCAGGGGGTTCGGCCCGCTGCTGCCCGACACCGCGATCGGCTTCGGCGACCTCGGAGCGCTCGAGCGCGAGCTCAAGCGCGGTGACGTCGCCGGCTTCCTGATCGAGCCGATCCAGGGCAAGGGGGTCGCGGTGGCGCCACCCGGCTTCCTGCGCGCAGCGCACGAACTGCTGCGCGAGCACAAGGCGCTGCTGATCGCCGACGAGGTGCAGTGCGGGCTGGGCCGCACAGGGGACTTCTTTGCGTTCCAGCACGACGGCGTCGAGCCCGATCTGGTCGCCACGGCGAAAGCGCTGTCCGGCGGGTACGTGCCGGTCGGCGCAACGATGGGCCGAGACTGGATCTTCAACAAGGTCTACTCGTCGATGGACCGGGTGCTCGTGCACGACTCGACGTTCGGCTCGAACGCGCAGGCGATGGCCGCGGGGCTGGCCACGCTGCACGTGATGGAGGCCGAGGGCGTCGTCGACAACGCCCGCAAAATGGGCGAGCTGCTGCAGCAGCGCCTGGCCGACCTGGTCGACCGCTACGAACTGCTGCACGAGGTGCGCGGGCGCGGCCTGATGATCGGCATCGAGTTCGGCCGGCCCGAGACCTGGAAGCGGCGGGCCCCCTGGACGGCGCTGCAGCTCGCGCGCAAGGGGCTGTTCGCGCAGACCGTGGTGCACGCCCTGTTCCACCGGCACCGGATCCTGACCCAGGTCTCCGGCGACCACGTGGAGGTCATCAAGCTGATCCCGCCACTGACCATCGGCGAGGCCGAGGTGGACCGGTTCGTCGCGGCGTTCATCGACGTCATGGACGCGGCGCACCGCGGCACGCCGCTGACCAACACGCTCACCCGGGACTTCGGCCGGATGCTGGTGCGCCAGACCCGCAACCAGTGACGATCTGATCGGCCTACGCTGTCAGCGTGCACGTCGACGAGCGGTACTACGACGACAGCGAGCCCGAGGACCCGAGCTGGGCATCGCAGTACGTCGACGGCGCGTGGGGACGGACCGCGAACCCCAACACCGCCGACGGCGAGCTGCAGAATCTCGCCGCGTTCGGCACCGGCCTGACCAAGCTCACCGGCCCGCGCCGCACCGCCGCCCGGGTCGTCGTGTGGCTGATCCTGATCGGCACCGCGATCGCGATCATCGAAGGCGTCGTCGGCATCGTCCGCACCTGGTGAGCTCCCCAATGCTCAGCGGGGCGCAGTAGCGTCGGAGCATGAGCGAAACCCAGAACCTGCCGCCGGCGGCCGTGACCAAGAGCGACGAGCAGTGGCGCGCCGAGCTGACGCCCGAGGAGTACGCGGTGCTCCGGCAGGCCGGCACGGAGCGCCCGTTCACCGGCGAGTACACCGACAACAAGCGCACCGGTGTCTACCGCTGCCGCGCGTGCGGCTCCGAACTGTTCCGCAGCGACACGAAGTTCGAGTCGCACTGCGGCTGGCCGTCGTTCTTCACACCGCTCGCGGGCGAGAACGTCATCGAGCGCGAGGACACCTCGCTCGGCATGCGCCGCGTCGAGGTGCTGTGCGCGAACTGCCACAGCCACCTCGGGCACGTCTTCGAGGGCGAGGGCTACGACACCCCGACCGACCTGCGCTACTGCATCAACTCGATCTCGCTGACGTTCGAGGAGGAGACGACGTGAAGCTCGGATTGCACGTCTCCAGCTTCACCTGGGCCGGCGGTGCTCCGGCGATCGCGGACGACCTCACCCGCGTTGCGCGCACCGCCGAGGACATCGGCATGGACAAGCTCTCGGTGATGGACCACGTCTGGCAGATCGGCGTGAACGGGCCGCCCGAGCAGGACATGCTCGAGGCGTACACCACGCTCGGCTACCTGGCCGCACGTACCGAGCGGATCGAGTTGCTCGCCTGGGTCACCGCGGTCGTGTACCGCGAACCCGGGTTGCTCGCCAAGGCCGTCACCACGCTGGACGTGCTCTCCGGTGGGCGGGCCTGGCTCGGTATCGGCGCCGCGTGGAACGACGAGGAGTCGCGCGGCCTCGGGCTGCCGTTCCCGCCCACGGCCGAGCGGTTCGAGCGTCTGGAGGAGGCGCTGCAGATCTGCCTGCAGATGTGGAGCGACGATGACGGCCCGTACCGCGGCAAGCACTACGCGTTGACGCGCACGCTGAACGTTCCGCAGTCACTGCAGCGTCCGCACCCGCCCATCCTGATCGGGGGAAGCGGCGAACGGAAGACGCTGCGGCTCGTGGCCCAGTACGCGCAGGCCTGCAACCTGTTCAACTCCCCCGACCTCGAGCGCAAACTGGACGTGTTGCGCCAGCACTGCGCGGACATCGGGCGCGACTACGGCGAGATCGAGAAGACCGTGATGATGCATCTCGATCCCGGCGCGCAAGGCGAGCGCGTCGACGACCTGCTGGGCGAGCTGCAGCGACTCGCGAAGCTGGGCGTCCAGCACGTTCACGGCAGCGTCCCCGACGTCGCCTCGATGAGCCGTCTGGAGCTGCTGGGCGAACGCGTCGTCGGGGAGGCGGCGGCCTTCTGACCCGGGTTTGGCCGGAGGCTACTTGCGGGTAGGACGAGCGGACGCCTCGATGCGGAAAGGGGATCCCCCGCATGTCCACCTCGACGTCCACTTCGACGCACGTCACCGAACAGCAGGCTCGGGCTGTGGCCGAAGAGGCCCGCGAATCCGGCTGGGCCAAACCGTCCTTCTGCAAGGAGCTGTTCCTCGGCCGCTTCCCGCTGGAGCTGATCCACCCGTACCCGAAGGCCGAGAGCGCCGACCGCGAGCGCGGCGCCGCGTTCCTCGGCAAGCTGCGCGACTACTGCGCGACGATGGACGCGGGCCGGATCGAGCGCGATGCGCGGATCCCGGACGAGTACGTCAAGGGCCTTGCGGACCTGGGCTGCTTCGGCATCAAGATCCCGGTCGAGTACGGCGGCCTGGGCCTGTCGCAGGTCACCTACGGCCACGCGCTCGGCATCGTCGGATCGGTGCACGGCAGCCTCGGCGCGCTGCTGTCGGCACACCAGTCGATCGGCGTGCCCGAACCGCTCAAGCTGGCCGGCACACCCGAGCAGAAGGCCGCCTTCCTGCCGCGCTGTGCCCGCGGCGCCGTGAGCGCGTTCCTGCTCACCGAGCCGGACGTCGGCTCCGACCCGGCGCGGCTGCGCACGTCCGCGACGCCGACCGACGACGGCGGCTACCTGATCGAGGGCACCAAGCTCTGGACTACCAATGGCGTCGTCGCCGAACTGCTCGTGGTGATGGCCCGCGTGCCCGAGCATGACGGCGAGAAGGGAGGGGTGTCGGCGTTCGTGGTCGAGGCCGACTCCCCCGGCATCACCGTCGAGCACCGCAACCAGTTCATGGGATTGCGGGGCATCGAGAACGGCGTGACCCGCTTCCACCAGGTTCGCGTGCCGGCCGAGAACAGGATCGGCAAGGAGGGTGCCGGGCTGCGCATCGCGCTGGCCACGCTCAACACCGGACGGCTGTCGCTGCCGGCGATGTGCGTGGCCGCCAGCAAGTGGAGCGTGAAGATCGCGCGCGAGTGGTCCGCCGAGCGGGTCCAGTGGGGCAAGCCGGTCGGCCAGCACGAAGCGGTCGCCGGCAAGATCGCCTTCATGGCCGCGACCACGTTCGCGATGGAAGCCGTACTGGACCTGTCCGGCCACCTCGCGGACGAGGGCCGCAAGGACATCCGGATCGAGGCCGCGGTCGCCAAGTTGTGGGCGAGCGAGATGGCCTGCCGGATCATCGACGAACTGATCCAGATCCGCGGCGGCCGCGGCTACGAGACGGCCGATTCGCTGGCCGCGCGCGGGGAACGCGCCGTCCCCGCGGAGCAGTTGATGCGCGACCTGCGCATCAACCGGATCTTCGAGGGGTCGCGCGAGATCATGCGGCTGATGATCGCGCGCGAGGCGGTCGACGCGCACCTGAGCGCGGCCGGCGACCTCGCCGACCCCGAGGCCGACCTGACCAGCAAGGCGAAGGCGGCCGTCCAGGCCAGCGGCTTCTACGCGAAGTGGCTGCCGCAGCTGGCCACCGGTCCGGGCCAGCGGCCGTCCTCCTACGCCGAGTTCGGCACGCTCGCCCCGCACCTGCGCTACGTCGAGCGCGCCTCGCGCAAGCTGGCCCGCTCGACGTTCTACGGCATGGCCCGCTGGCAGGCGGGGCTGGAGAAGCGGCAGGGATTCCTCGGCCGCATCGTGGACATCGGTGCCGAACTGTTCGCGATCTCGGCGGCGTGCGTGCGCGCGGAGATGATGCGCGCGGATCGCGACCCGAACGCCGAGTCGGCGATCGAGCTCGCCGACACGTTCGCACGGCAGGCGCGGCTGCGGATCGACGCGCTGTTCGCGGCGCTGTGGAAGAACACCGACACCGCCGACGTCCGGCTCGCCGACCAGGTGCTCGACGGGCGGCACAGCTGGCTGGAGGCCGGCGTATTGGATCCCAGCGAGGGCACCGGGCCGTGGATCGCGCAGTGGGATGCGGGCCCGAGCGAGACCGAGTCGGTCGCGCGCCGCTTCCTGCCGTCCACCCGGGAGACCTGACGCGGGACGCTTACGGCAGCGACGCGACGATCTCGCCGATGCTGCGCCGGGTGCCGGTGTGGAACGGGATCTCCAGGCGAACGTGGCGGCGCGTCTCCGAACCGCGCAGGTGGCGCATCAGGTCGACGATGCGGTCCAACTCGTCGGCCTCGAACGCCAGCACCCACTCGTAGTCGCCCAGCGCGAACGCGGGGACGGTGTTCGCGCGCACGTCCGGGTACTCGCGGGCCATCTGCCCGTGCTCGGCCAGCAGCGCGCGCCGCTCGCTGTCCGGCAGCAGGTACCAGTCGTACGAGCGCACGAACGGGTACACCGCGACGTACCGGTACTCCTTGTCCGGCTCGGCGAGGAACTCCGGCAGGTGGCTCTTGTTGAACTCTGCGGGCCGGTGCAGCGCCATGTTCGACCAGGTCGGTGCGAGGTGCGTGCCCAGCCGCGTGCGGCGGAACCGGCTGAACGCGTCCTGCAGCGCCTCCGCGGTGGACGAGTGCCACCAGATCATCAAGTCGGCGTCGGCCCGCAGCGCGCTGACGTCGTAGGTGCCGCGGATCGTGACGTCCTTGGCGGCGAGCTGGTCGAACAGCTCCTGCACTTCGGTGCCGAGCGACTCGCGGTCCAGCCCCTCGCCGATCGGCCGCTCGATCTTGAAGACCGACCACAGCGTGTAGCGGATGACGTCGTTGAGTTCGCGTGCCTTGCTGACCATGAGGTCATTGTCCTCGCTGGATAAGTGCATCCGCCACGTGGGCTGCGGCACGCTGTGCCGAGCCGATGCAAGCCGGGATGCCGACGCCGTCGTACGCCGCGCCGCACACCGCCAGCCCGGGCACCTCGTCGACGGCGGCGCGGATCCGGGCCACCCGCTCGACGTGCCCGACCGCGTACTGCGGCAGGCCACCACCCCACCGGGTGAGCAGCGCGTCGACCGGTTCGGCGGTCAGCCCCAGCAGCGAGCGCAGGTCGCGGCGCGCGAGCGCGAGCAGGTCCTCGTCCTCGCGCTGCAACTCGTGCGCCTCGCCCGCGCGGCCGATCGACGCGCGCAGCACGGTCACGTTTCCGCTTTCGAGCGGCCACTTGTGCGAGGAGATGGTGACGCCCTTGACGGCCAGCCCCTCGCGCGCGCTGACCAGCAGGCCGCTGCCTTCGGGCAGGTCGACGTCGCGGAACGCGAACGTCGCGATCACCATGCTGGCGTACTCGATGCCGCCCAGCTCGGCGGACGCTGACGGCGCCACGGTGCGCAGCAGCCGCGCGGCCTTGGCCGCCGGGATCGCGACGACCACCGCGTCCGCCTCGATCACCTCCGGCTCCGGCACCGGACCGGTCACCAGCCGGAAGCCGGTCGCCGTCCGCGTCAGTTCCCGCACCGTCGTCCCGGTCCGGACGGTGAACCGGCCGGACTCCGCAAGCGCTCGTGGCAGCCGTCCGAGCCCGCCCCGCAGTGACGCGAAGACCGCTTTCCCCACGGTGTGACCAGAATTCGGGCCTGATTTTGGTCCGGGCGTGGGGAAAGGCGGCATCACCACCGCTTGGGCAGCGCGGACCAGGGAGCCGCCATGCTCGCTCAGATGCGCGAAGAGGGCCGGCATCGTGGCATGGAGCGAGAGCGCATCGGCCCGCCCCGCGTAGACGCCACCGAGCAGCGGCTCGACCAGGCGGTCCGCGACCTCGTCCCCCAGGCGCGCACGCACCACGGACCCGACCGCGACGTCGGACTCCAGCGGCGGCAACGGCGCGGCGTCCGGCTCGGCCGCGATCCGGGCCAGCGTCGCCTCGCCGAACACTCCCGAGGAACGGGCGGCCTCCAGGTCGGCGGGGATCCCCAGCATCGTGCGTGCGGGCAGCGGGTGCAGCACCCCCCCGGCCCGCACCTGCGCGGACGTGGTCAGCGGCGCAATCACCTGGTCGTCCAGGCCGAGCTCGCCGATCAGCGCCACGCCCTCCGGACGACGGGCCAGCATCGCCTCGGCGCCGACGTCGACGCGGAGCCCGGCGATCTCGGCCGCCTGCAGCTTGCCGCCGACCTGCCGCGCACCCTCCAGAACGATCACCTCTGCGTCCGGCAGGCGCCCGGCCAGCGTCCACGCCGCGGTGAGGCCGGCGATCCCGCCGCCGACAACCGCGATCCGGGTCATAGCGAGTGGACGAGCTCGACGACGCGGGTCAGGACCTCCGGATCGGTGGCGGGCAGCACGCCGTGGCCCAGGTTGAAGATGTGCCCGGCGGCGGCGCGCCCCTCGGCCACGATCCGGCGTACCTCGCGTTCGATCACCGGCCAGTCGGCCAGCAGCAGCGCCGGGTCCAGGTTGCCCTGCACGACCGCGCCCGGACCGAGGCGGCGGGCGGCCTCGTCCAACCCGATCCGCCAGTCGACGCCGACGACGTCCGCGCCGGCCGCGCGCATCAACCCGAGGAACTCGCCGGTACCGACACCGAAGTGGATCCGGGGCACCCCGGCGTCCGCGAGCGGTTCGAGCACCGCGCGGCTGTGTGGCAACACGTACCGCTCGTAGTCGGCGCCGGACAGCGAGCCGGCCCACGAGTCGAACAGCTGCACCGCGCTCGCCCCGGCGGCGATCTGTACGCGCAGGAACTCGCGGGCGATCACGGCCAGCCGGCCGAGCAGGTCGTGCCACAACTCCGGCTGGCCGTGCATCAGCGCCTTGGTGCGGGCGTGATCGCGGGACGGACCGCCTTCGATCAGGTAGCTCGCCAACGTGTAGGGCGCGCCGGCGAACCCGATCAGCGGGGTGCCGCCCAGGGTGCCGACGAGTGACTGCACGGCCTCGGTCACGTACGGCACGTCCGACGCGTCCAGCGGGCGCAGTACGTCCAGGCCGGCTGCGTCGCGGATCGGCTGGTCGATGACCGGTCCGACCCCGGCGACGAGATCGACGCCGACGCCGATCGCGACCAGCGGCACCACGATATCGGAGAAGAAGATCGCGGCGTCCACCCCGTGCCGGCGCACCGGCTGCAGGGTGATCTCGGTGATCATCTCGGGGTTGCGGAGGGCGTCCAGCATCGGGTTGCCGGCGCGCAGTGCGCGGTACTCGGGCAGTGATCGACCGGCCTGGCGCATGAACCAGACCGGCGGGTGCGGCCCGGGTCGCCCGGTCGCGGCACGGACGAGCAGGGATTCGGCGGCAGTCGTAGCAGGCATCGCAGGGATCTTCGCACGCGCGCACGGGGGCGGTTCCGGCGCGTCTGTGTCGCCGTTTCCGGCGCGCCTGCGGCGAATTGTCGGAAGGGCGTGCGAGCTTGTTCACGACACACCACACGTCCGATGCGTGCGTAGGGAGAGGTGCGATGCCCGCCGAGCTGTCCGAGCCGATTCTGCAGTGCCCCACCTGCGCCCGTCCCCGCCTGTTCGAGCAGCCGCCGTGTGCCGACGACCACGGGGCGGACTGCCCGGAGTGGCTGTGCACCGAGTGCGGGACGGCGATCCTGCTGGGCCGCACGCCGGGACCGGCGACCGCGCCGCGCACCGCGGAGCGGCACGCGGCGTGACGATGACCAACGTGCCACCGCCAAGCCAGGCGGACGCTGCACCCACCGCCGAGGACGACGCCCCGCGGCCGGAGATCTTTCGTGCCGCCGTCGCCAGCCTGACCTCCGCCCAGGCCCGCCCAGAGGTGCATGTCGAGCCACTGCGGCCTCCGCAGCGGCTGGCCCCGTACAGCTACGCGATCGCCGCCGAGGTGCGCGGTCCGGATAACGGCGAACCGGCCACCGGCCGGCTGGTGCTGCTGCACGACCCGGACGGCCAGGAGGCCTGGGACGGCGTGCTGCGGCTGGTCGCGTTCGTGTCCGCGGAGATGGACTCGCAGATCGGCGTCGACCCGATGCTGCCCGCCGTGGGCTGGAGCTGGCTGACCGGCGCCCTCGAGGAGCGGGCCGCGGCATACCGGGCGGCCGGCGGGACGGTCACCCAGACGACGTCCACCCGCTTCGGCGACATCCACGGCCCGAGCACGACGGTGGAGCTCGAGCTCCGCGCGTCCTGGACCGCCGACACCCCCGACCTGGGCCCGCACCTGCGTGCGTTCGTCGATCTGCTCTGCACCGCGGCCGGCCTGCCACCCGAGGGCGTGACGATCCTGTCCCCGGCCTGACGCGGACGTGCACAGCGACGAGCCGACCGACGGCGCCGGTAACGACACGGACACCGACGCCGCCGAGCCCGAACTTCTCCCCCTACTGGCAGAACCCGCGGACGGCGTTCCCGAGCCGATCGAAAGCAGCGAGCAGCTCGCGGAACTGATCGCCGCGATGTCGGCAGGCACCGGGCCGGTCGCGGTGGACGCCGAGCGCGCGTCCGGCTACCGGTACAGCCAGCGCGCCTACCTCGTGCAGCTGCGCCGCGCCGGTGCCGGCACCGCGCTGATCGACCCGATCGCGCTGCCCGGACTGTCCCAGCTCGGTGCCGCACTGGCGGACGCCGAGTGGATCCTGCACGCGGCCAGCCAGGACCTGCCGTGCCTGTCCGAACTCGGCCTGCATCCATCCACCCTGTTCGACACCGAGCTGGCCGGCCGACTGCTCGGTGTCGAACGGGTCGCGCTCGGGACCATGGTCGAGCAGCACCTGGGGCTGCGCCTGGAGAAGGGGCACTCCGCCGCCGACTGGTCGACCCGCCCCCTGCCGCGCGACTGGCTCGTCTACGCCGCCCTGGATGTCGAGCTGCTGGCCGAGCTGCGCGGCGTGCTGGCCGGGCTGCTGGCCGAGGCCGGCAAGACCGAGTGGGCCCGCCAGGAGTTCGAGGCCGTGCGGCTCGCCCCCGCGCCCGCGCCGCGCACCGACCCGTGGCGGCGCACGTCCGGCATCCACAAACTGCGCAACCGCCGCCAGCTCGCCGTGGTGCGCCAACTGTGGCTCGCGCGGGACTCGTACGCGGCCCAGCGGGACGTCGCCCCCGGCCGGCTGCTTCCGGACTCGGCCGTGATCGAGGCCGCACGGGTCATGCCCAGGAGCGCGGCCGACCTGGCCGCGCTGCCCGTCTTCGGCGGCCCGCGCCAGCGCCGTCAGCTCGGCCGCTGGTTCGGCGCGATCGAACGCGCCCGCGCCCTGCCCGAGGAGGAATTGCCGCCGGTCACCGGCGGCTCCGGTGACGGCATGCCGCCCGCGTCCCGCTGGCGCGACCGCGACCCGGAGGCGGCCGCGCGGTTGGCCGCCTGCCGCGAAGCGGTCAATCTGCTGGCCGAGGCGAATTCCGTGCTGCCCCAGAACCTGCTCGCCTCGGACGTGATCCGCCGGGTGTGCTGGACCCCGCCCGAACCGGCGGACGAGACGGCGGTGCGCGAGCGGCTGGCCGAGCTCGGTGCCCGGCCCTGGCAGATCGAGCTCACCGCGCAGGCGGTTACCGCCGCGTTGTAGAGTGAAGTTACTCGCTGGTAACAACACCGGGCGAGCAGCTTCGAGGAGTCAGGCGTGTCCGCAGCCGAGAGCGCGCGCGAGCGTGCGAACCGATCAGTCGTCTTCGTCGACGGGGCCCGGACCCCGTTCGGGAAGGCTGGCCCGAAGGGCATCTACGCCGAGACGCGGGCCGACGACCTGATCGTCGCGGTGATCCGCGAACTGCTGCGCCGCCACCCGGAACTGCCGCCGGAGAAGGTGGACGAGGTCGCGATCGCGGCCACCACCCAGATCGGCGACCAGGGCCTGACCCTGGGCCGGATCGCGAGCATCCTGTCCGGGCTGCCGCAGTCGGTGCCCGGGTACTCGATCGACCGGATGTGCGCGGGCGCGATGACGGCGGTCACCGCGATGGCCGGCGGGATCGCGTTCGGCGCCTACGACGTCGCGATCGCCGGCGGCGTCGAGCACATGGGCCGGCACCCGATGGGCGAGGGCGCGGACCCGAACCCGCGCTTCGTCGCCGAGAAGCTCGTCGACGTGTCCGCGCTGAACATGGGCATGACCGCCGAGAACCTGCACGACCGGTTCCCTGAGCTGACCAAGGAGAGGTCGGACGCGTTCGCGGCGGCCAGCCAGGCCAAGCTCGCCAAGGCGTACGCCGACGGCAAGATCGAGCCGGACCTGGTCCCCGTCGCAACCCGCAGCGGCGAGCACGGCTGGGGCCTGGCCACCAAGGACGAGCCGCCACGCCCGGGCACAACCGTCGAGGACCTCGCCACGCTGAAGACCCCGTTCCGGCCGCACGGGCGCGTGACCGCGGGGAACGCCGCCGGTCTCAACGACGGCGCGACCGCGTGCATCCTGGCCGACGAGGCGATCGCGACCGGCCTCGGCCTGCCGGTCAAGATGCGGCTGGTCGGGTATGCGTTCGCCGGCGTCGACCCGTCCGTCATGGGCATCGGACCGATCCCATCCACCGAGAAGGCGCTGCAGCGCACCGGCCTGTCCATCGACGACATCGGCCTGTTCGAGCTGAACGAGGCGTTCGCGGTGCAGGTGCTGAGCTTCCTGGACCACTTCGGCATCGCCGACGACGACCCGCGGGTCAACCCGTACGGCGGCGCGATCGCCACGGGCCACCCGCTTGCGTCCTCCGGCGTGCGGCTGATGGTCCAGCTGGCCCGCCAGTTCGCCGATCACCCCGAGGTGCGGTACGGCCTGACCGCCATGTGCGTCGGCCTCGGCCAGGGCGGGTCGGTCATCTGGGAGAACCCGCACTACACCGGAGGAGCCAAGTGAGCACGGATATCAGCTACGCCGACGAGGTCGTCACCAAGGCGCTGGTCCGCTACGTCGACGTGCCCGGAGTCCCCGGTGAGTTCGCGCTGATCACGCTCGACAACGGGCACGACCACACCCGTCCGAACACCTTCGGCCCCGGCGGCCTGGCCGCACTGGACGCCGCCCTGGACGAGATCGCCGCGCACGCACCGAAGGTCGCCGCGATCGCGGTCACCGGCAAGCCGTTCATCTTCGCGGTCGGCGCCGACCTCGGCGGCGTGGGCCAGCTGGCCACGCGCGAGCAGGCGCTGGAGATGGGACGCCTCGGGCACCGCGTCTTCGCCCGGTTGAAGGACAGCGACGTGCCGACGTTCGCGTTCGTCAACGGCGCGACCATGGGCGGCGGGTTGGAGCTGGCGCTGCACTGCCAGTACCGCACTCTCGCCGCGCAGGCCGGCCCGATCGCGTTCCCCGAGGTGTTCCTCGGGCTGGTCCCGGCCTGGGGCGGCACGCAGCTGCTTCCGCCGCTCGTCGGCCCGGACGCGGCGGTCAAGGTGATCGTCGAGAACGCGCTGAATCAGAACCGGATGCTCAGCCCGAAGCAGGCCGCCGGACTCGGCATCGCCGACGCGCTGCTGGACAACGCCGACTTCCTGGCGCGGTCGCTGGCTTGGGCCGCGAAGGTGGTCACCGGCGAGCTCACCGTCGCGCGTCCGGATCACGCGGGCGACGACTGGGACGGACCGCTCGCCCGTGGCAAGGCGTCCGCCGACGGCAAGGTCCACGGCGCCGCCCCGGCCGCCTACCGCGCCCTGGAGTTGATCGCCGCCGCGCGCACGACACCGTTCGCCGAAGGCACCGCGGCCGAGGACGAAGCGCTGGCCGACCTGCTGATGAGCGACGAGCTGCGCAGCAGCCTCTACTCGTTCGACCTGGTCAACAAGCGCGCCAAGCGGCCGGCCGGCGCCCCGGACAAGTCGCTGGCACGCAAGGTGACCAAGGTCGGCGTCGTGGGTGCGGGACTGATGGCCAGCCAGCTCGCGCTGCTGTTCGCCCGCAAGCTCGAGGTGCCGGTAGTGATGACCGACCTCGACCAGGAGCGCCTGGACAAGGGCGTCGCGTACGTGCACAACGAGCTGGACCAGCAGCTGGCGAAGGGCCGCATCAATCAGGACAAGGCCAACCGTCTCAAGGCGCTCGTCACCGGCTCGCTCACCAAGGACGCGTTCAACGACGCGGACCTGGTCATCGAGGCGGTCTTCGAGGAGATCAAGATCAAGAAGGCGGTGTTCGCCGAGCTGGAGGAGCACGTCTCCCCCGAGTGCGTGCTGCTGACGAACACGTCGTCACTGTCGGTCAGCGAGATGGCCGCGGACCTGCAGCATCCCGAGCGGGTGGTCGGGTTCCACTTCTTCAACCCGGTCGCGGTGCTGCCGCTGCTGGAAATCGTCCGCGCCGACAAGACGGACGACGCCTCGCTCGCGACCGCGTTCGAGACCGGCAAGAAGCTCGGCAAGTCGTGCGTGCTGGTCAAGGACGCTCCGGCGTTCGTCGTGAACCGGCTGCTGACCCGCTTCCTCGGCGAGATCACGATGACCGTCGACGAGGGCACCCCGATCGAGGTGGCCGACTCCGCGCTGGCACCGCTCGGCCTGCCGATGAGCCCGTTCGTGCTGCTCGCCCTGGTCGGGCCCGCCGTCGCGCTGCACGTGTCCGAGACCATGGCCGGGGCGTTCCCGGACCGGTTCGGTGTCAGCGAGAACTCGCGGCGCCTGGTCGAGGCCGGCAAGACCGGCATCTACGTCTGGGACGAGTCCGGCCAGCACGTCGATCCCGAGGTGGCCGAACTGTTCGTGCTGGGTGACGCGCCGTCGACCGCCGAGCAGGTGCGCGAGCGGGCGCTGGCCGCGCTCGCCGACGAGGTGCGCCGGATGCTGGACGAGGGTGTCGTGGCCGCGGCCGAGGACATCGACCTGTGCATGCTGCTCGGCGCCGGCTGGCCGTTCCACCTCGGCGGGATCACCCCGTACCTGGACCGGACCGGAGTCTCCGAGCGGGTGACCGGCGGCCGGTTCCTGCCGCGGGGCGTGGCGTCCGTCCCGGCGTAATCGGCGGTCTTCGGCACACCTAGCCTGATCGCGCTGCTTCTGCCAGTGTGTGGTGATTCGTCACCACACACTGGAGGCCGCAGTGAAGCTCTCGCTCAGACCCGCCGCGCGTACCGTCGCGATCGCCGGCGCGACCGCAGTCGCCACCCTGGCGCTTGCCGTCCCCGGCGTCGCGATGGCACACGGTCACCACTCGGGCCACGCGCCGGCACGCGCCGTCCCGGCACCGCCGGCACAGCCCACCCGGGCCGACCAGATCCAGAACCTGGACCAGGTCAAGACCGCGATCAAGGCGTACTACGGCGACACGGTCGACGGCACCGATCCGGACGGTTCGCCGCGGCACGTGCCGTCGGCGACCGGCGCGTACGCGAACGAGATGCACGGCATCGAAGCGCGCGCCGCGGGCTACCTCGCCGCGCGCATGCATCCGTGGAAGCACCACGACCACGTGCGGCCCGGCGACACCACGAGCGGCCGGCCGGCGATCGTGTTGGACGTCGACGACACGACGCTGAACACGTACGACTACGAGATCTGGAGCAACTTCGTCTACAACCCGGCGAGCAACGCGACGTTCGTCAATGACGGGGCCTTCCCGGCCGTGCCGTACATGCCGCAGCTGGTCAACTGGGCCGCCGACAACGGGTACACGATCTTCTATCTCACCGGTCGGCCCGCGAGCCAACTGAGCGGCACGGTCACGAACCTGACGAACGTCGGCTACCCGGCGCCGGTCACGGGTGACGTGTTCCTCAAGGACATGAGCGACCCGTGGCTGTCCTCGTGCGCCCCGAACTGCACGACGATCCAGTACAAGTCGCTGACCCGCGCGCACATCGAGTCGCTCGGCTACGACATCGTCGGCAACTTCGGCGACCAGTACAGCGATCTGAAGGGCGGGTACGCGGACCGCGCGTTCAAGCTCCCGAACCCGATGTACTACCTGCCCTGAGCCGGTAGCGCTCAGGCGCTGGCCTCGGCCGTGGCGTCCGTCATGACGTGGGCGACCGGATCGACGTTGCGCGGCAGCTCGATCCGGATCGCCAGCCCACCGAACGGCGGCGCCGCGGCCTGCAGCCGGCCGTGGTGCGCGTCCACGATGAGCCGGACGATCGCCAGGCCGAGGCCGGCACCGCGGGTGGCCGTGCGCACGCGGCCGCCACGGCGGAACGGTTCGAAGAGGTTGTCGACGTCGCTGGCCGCGATGACCGCGCCCCCGTTGGACACGTGCAGCCAGACCCGTTCGGCAGTCTGCCCGGTGGTAACCCGGAGCCAGCCGTTAGGGACGTTGTGCCGGATGCCGTTCTCGACCAGGTTGCCGATCAGCCGCTCCAGCAGGCGGGGATCGCCGATCGCGACCGCGGACTCGATCTCGCTCTCGATCGTGACGCCCTTCTTCGCCGCCTCCTTCGCGACCGCGCGCAGTACGTCCGGGACGACGTCGGCCAGGTCGACCGGCTCGCGCACCTCCAGCTCACCGCGCTCGACCGCCTGCAGCCGGGCCAGGGTCAGCAGCGAGTCGACCAGTCGCTGCGCGCGCTCGGTCGCCTGGCCCAGCACCTCCCCCATCCGGCGCAGCTCCTGAGCGTCCGCGTCGGGATCGCTGAGCGTCACCTCCAGCTCCGTGCGCATCACCGAGAGCGGCGTGCGCAGTTCGTGGCTGGCGTTGGCGACGAACAGGCGCTGACTGTCGAACGCGGCGTCCAGGCGCGCGAGCATGTCATCGAACGTGTCGGCGAGTTCGCGCAGCTCGTCGTCCGGGCCGCCGAGTGCGATGCGCTGGTCCAGGTTCTCCGTGGACATCTGCCGTGCGGTGGCGGTCAGCTTCGCGATCGGCCGCAACGCCTGCTTCGCGAGCAGGTAGCCACCGACCGTGCCGATCACGACGATGATCGCGAAGTAGATCAAGCCGCTGTGCAGCAGCGTGCTGACGGCGGTGTTCTGCGCCTGTTGGCCGAGGCTGGCCGGGTCCTGCGTGATCTGCCGGCCCGCCGAATCGGGGTACGTGACGAGACCGGGCGACTGGAAGATCGGCACCTTCTTGATCGACTGCTGGAGCAGGACGATCGAGGTGAACAGCAGCGAGACCCCCACGAGGAGCACCAAGCCGCCGTAAAGCAACGCCATACGGATCCGCAGCGTCGGGCGGAAAAGCCTCACGGGGCGGTCCCGGCTCCTTCATCCGTCGTCGGGAAGGCATTGGGGTCGATCCGGTAGCCCGATCCGACAACGGTATCGATGATCGCCGGCTCACCGAGCTTGCGGCGCAGCGTCATCATGGTGACCCGGACCGTGGTCGTGAACGGGTCCGCGTTCTCGTCCCACACCCGGTCCAGCAGTTCCTCGCTGCTGACCACCGCGCCGTGCGCGATGAGCAGCGTCTCGAGCACGCCGAACTCCTTGCGCGTCAGGTCGATCAGCATGCCTCCGCGCGTGACTGTGCGCTTGGCCGAGTCCAGCTCGATGTCGGCTGCAGTCAGGATCGGCGGCGCGGCGGGCGTGGTGCGCCGCCCCAGGGCGCGCACGCGCGCCACCAGCTCGGCGAATGCGAACGGCTTGGGCAGATAGTCGTCGGCACCGAGCGCGAGCCCGGACACCTTGTCCTCCACCGTCCCGCTCGCGGTCAGCATGACGATCCGGGTCAGCACGCCCTCATCGGTGAGCCGACGGCAGATCTCGTCACCGGACATGCCCGGCAGGTCGCGGTCGAGGACCACGACGTCGTATCGGGTGAGGGCGGCCTTGCGGTAGCCGTCATCGCCGTCGGTGGCGACATCGACGGCCATTCCCTCGCGACGCAAACCGCGCGCCACCGCTTCTGCGAGCGGCTCTTCGTCCTCCACTACGAGGATGCGCATTGCCCCAGCCTCCCGGCCAATGTGTTCGCCCATCTCATCCGCCGTCACCGCCAGCGGCACGACGCATGGCCGGGAGATCCGCCCCCGGTTCACTGTCTGGTGAAACGACGGCAGACCACTCCACGATGCGCCGCCCGATATCCGGGACGGTGAGTCCGGCCCAAGACCGGATGTCCGAAACCTTGCCATGGACGGGGAAGTTGTGGGGGACGCCGAGCTGGCGAGTCGGAATGTCGACCCCTGCACCCGAGATGCTCTGGGCGATTCGTGCGCCAGCGCCGCCGTTCACGGCACCGTCCTCGACCGTCACGACGAGACGCGAGCCGGCCGCCAGTTCGGCGAGCGCGGGGTCGACCGGGTAAACCCAGCGCGGGTCCGCGACCCGCACCGAGTAGCCGGCTCCCCGGACGGCGCCGGCCGCCTCCAGCACGTCCGCCGCGCATGCCCCGATCGCGATCACCAGTACGTCGACGTCGCTGTCAGCGTCCGGCTCGGCCAGCACGTCCACCCCGCCGACGCGGCGCAGCGCCGGGATCGGCTCGACCAGCGGCGTCTTCGGGAAGCGCACCACGCTCGGGCCGTCGGAGATCTCCACGGCCTCGGCGAGCTCGGCGCGCAGCGTCTGCTCGTCGCGCGGGGCGGCCAGGTGCAGGCCCGGCACGACACCGAGCAGCGCGAGGTCCCAGATGCCGTTGTGGCTCGGCCCGTCGTCGCCGGTGATGCCGGCCCGGTCGAGCACCACGGTGACCGGCAGCCGGTGCAGTGCGACGTCCATGAGCAGCTGGTCGAAGGCGCGATTGAGGAACGTCGAGTAGATCGCGACGACCGGGTGCAGGCCACCCGACGCGAGCCCGGCCGCGGACGTCAACGCGTGCTGTTCGGCGATACCGACGTCGTAGCACCGCTGCGGGAACCGGCGCGCGAACGCACCGAGCCCCGTCGGCTCGCACATGGCCGCGGTGATCGCGACCAGGTCGTCACGTTCGGAGCCGAGGCGGACCAGTTCGTCGCCGAACACGCTCGTCCAGCTGCGCCCGCCGGTGGCGCGGGCCTTGCCGGTCTCGGGGTCGAAGCCGCGCGACTGGTGCATCTGGTCGGCTTCGTCGTTCTCGGCCGGGGCGTAGCCGTACCCCTTGCGCGTGGCGCAGTGCACGATCACCGGCCCGTCAAAGCGACGGGCCAGCGCGAATGCGTGCTCCATCGCGGCCACGTCGTGACCGTCCACGGGACCGACGTACTTCAGGCCGAGGTCCTCGAACATGCCCTGCGGGGCGAGCAGATCCTTCACGCCGCGCTTGACGCCGTGCAGCGCGTCGTACAGCGGCGGACCGACTACCGGGGTGCGGCCGAGCGCGTCTCGGACGTGGCCCAGCACGCGCTCGTACCCGGGCCGCAGCCGCAGCCCGGTCAGGTGCTCGGCCAGTCCGCCCGTGGTGGGCGAGTAGGAGCGGCCGTTGTCGTTGACGACGATCACCACCGGACGGTCGGCGGCGGCAATGTTGTTCAGGGCCTCCCAGCACATGCCGCCGGTGAGCGCGCCGTCGCCGACCACGGCGACGACCGGGCGGCGCTCGCCGCGCACCTCGAACGCCTTGGCCAGGCCGTCCGCGTAACTCAGCGCCGTGGACGCGTGGGAGTTCTCGATCCAGTCGTGTGGGCTCTCGGCGCGGCTCGGGTAGCCGGACAGGCCGCCGAACTGGCGCAGCGTGTCCATCCGGTCGGCGCGTCCGGTGAGGATCTTGTGCACGTACGCCTGGTGACCGACGTCGAACAGGATCGGCTCGGTGGGCGAGTCGAACGACCGGTGCAGTGCGATCGTCAGCTCCACCGCGCCCAGGTTCGGTCCGAGATGGCCACCCGTGCGCGCGACCGTCTGCACGAGCAGGTCGCGGATCTCCGCCGCGAGCAGGCCGAGCTGGGCGCCGTCGAGCGAGCGCAGATCCTGGGGACCGGTGATCTGATCCAACACGGTGCTCATAGCTGGGTCCCTGCGAAAGTGCGGAGCGCTCTTTGCGGAGCAGTTTCGTGGGGTGCGCTCATTCCGGGGTCCCTGCGAAAGTGCGGAGCGCTCTTCGCGGAGCAGTTTCGTGGGGTGCGCTCATAGCGGTCAAGCCTAGATCAAGCGGGCGCCGGTTCAGCGCGGGACGAGCGTGGCGACGCATTCGACGTGATGGGTCATCGGGAACGCGTCGAACGCGCGCAGGGCGTTGAGCCGCCAACCGGCCTCGCCGGCCACCGCGACGTCGCGGGCCAGCGCCGCCGGATCGCACGCGACGTAACCGATCGCGCGGGGCGCAAGCGCCACCAGAGCTTGCATGACATCCTTGCCGGCTCCGGAGCGCGGTGGGTCGAGTACGACCAGGTCCGGACCGGCCCCGAACTGGTCGGCCAGCCGGCCGAGGAGCGACGGGTCGACGCGCCCGCGGGACACCGTCGCCCACGGCACACCCGTCAGGTTCGCGGTGGCGTCGGCCACCGCCTGCGCGGACGATTCGACACCGACCACCCGGCCCGACGGCCCCACGGCGTCGGCGAGCGCGGCAGTGAGCAGCCCCGCGCCGCAGTACAGATCGAGCGCGGTCTCCCCGGCGCGTGGAGCCAGCGCGTCGAGCACGGCACGGCTGAAGGTATCGGCCGCGGCCGGATGCACCTGCCAGAAGCCGTCTGCCTGGACGCGGAACTCGCGTTCGCCGACCCGGTGGGTCACCACCTCCGGCCCGTCCACCAACTCCACGCGATCCGGCGGCCGGCGGCCTCTGCCGCGCCGAGCGGGGCCGGGGCGATGCGCCAGCACCGTGACGCGGTCACCGTCACCTCGGACCGCCTCGATGCCCGTCAAGCCGACCCAGTCGTGGCCCAGTGCCTCGGAGTCGCCGACGCCGCTCACCCCGAGGGGGCAGAACGTCATGTGTTCGACCTCGTGCGACCGGTGCCGGTGCAGGCCCGGCCGTCCCTCAGCGTCCACCGCGAACGTGATCCGGGTGCGCCAGCCGAGGAGCCCTCCGTCGAGCGGTTCGACGCCGGACAGCAGTCGGGAGACGTCCAGCCTGGCCAGGCGGGTGAACTGCTCGCGCACCACGGCGGCCTTCAGCTCGCGCTGGGCGTCCGCGTTCGCGTGCTGCCAGTCGCATCCGCCGCAACGCCCGGGCCCGGCGTGCGGGCACGGCGCCGGCACCCGGTCCGGCGAGGCGGCCAGCACCTCGATCGCGTCCGCGCGGCAGAACGAGCCGTGGTCCTCGGTCACGAGCGCCCGCACCCGTTCTCCGGGAAGCGCGTGACGGACGAACACCACCCGTCCGTTCGGTCCGTCCAGCCGTGCGACGCAATGGCCGCCGTGCGCCGGCGCGCCGACGTCCAGTTCGACCTGCGCACCGGTCAGCGGTTCGTCCACCGCCATCGCCTCAGCGGCCCGTGCGTGCGGGCTGCGGACCGCCGGGCACCGCGGTCGCCGCCGAGTCCAGCTGCCACGGCACGCTGGTGACCATCACGCCCGGCAGGAACAGCAGCCGGCCCTTCAGCCGCAGTGCCGACTGGTTGTGCAGCAGCTGTTCCCACCAGTGGCCGACGACGTACTCCGGGATGAACACGCTCACCACGTCGCGCGGGTTGTCGGCGCGCAGCTTCTTCAGGTAGCCGATGATCGGACGTGTCACCTCGCGGTACGGCGATTCGAGCACGGTCAGCGGAACCGGCAGGTCGTGCCGCTCCCACTCGGTGAGCAGCGCCCGGGTCTCGTCGTCCTCGACGTTCACCGTCAGCGCGGTGAGCGTGTCCGGGCGCATCGCGCGGGCGTAGGACAGCGCGCGCAGCGTCGGCTTGTGCGCCTTGGAGACCAGCACGATCACGTGGTTGCGCGGCGGCAATGTCAGGCCCACCTCGTCGCTGACGAGTTCGCGCGCGACCCGCTCGTAGTGCTTGTTGATCGCGCGCATCAGCGCGTACAGGATCGGCATCGCGATCAGCACCAGGTAGGCGCCCTTGGTGAACTTGGTGATGATCACGATGATGAGCACGACGCCGGACAGCGAGGCACCGAAGCCGTTGATCGCCCGAGAGCGCTGCATGCGACGGCGCTCGGACGGATCCCGCTCGGCCCGCAACGCCCGGTTCCAGTGCCGCACCATGCCCGTCTGACCCAGCGTGAACGACGTGAACACACCGATGATGTACAGCTGGATCAGCCGGGTGACGTCCGCCTTGTAGATGGCGATCATCGCGCCGGCGACGACGGCGAGCATGACGATGCCGTTGCTGTACGCGAGCCGGTCGCCACGCGTGCGCAGCTGCGTCGGCAGGTTCTTGTCGCGGGCCAGGATCGAGCCGAGCAGCGGGAAGCCGTTGAACGCGGTGTTGGCCGCGAGGACCAGGATCAACGCGGTCGTGGCCTGGATGTAGAAGAACCCGAACGAGTGGTGCCCGCCGAGCACCGCGGACGCGACCTGCGCGATCACGGTCCGCTGCGGGGTGTGCGCGCAGTCGGCCACCCCGATCAGCTTGCAGCTGTTCAGCGTCGGGTCGGTGACGTGCACCTTGCTGATCACCGCGAGAACGGTGATGCCGAGCAGCATGGTGATCGCGATAGCGCCCATCGCCACCAGCGTCTTCTGCGCGTTGCGCGCCTTCGGCGGTTTGAACGCGGGCACGCCGTTGGCGATCGCCTCGACACCGGTCAGTGCGGTACAGCCGGACGCGAACGCACGCAGCACGAAGAAGATCAGTGCCAGCGCGCCGAGTGAGGTGTAGCCGCTCTGCGCGTGGATGCCGTACTGGGCGCTCTCGGCGACCGGACGACTGCCCGCGGCCACGCGGATCAACCCGGTGATGATCATGATGAAGATGCCGGTGGCGAACAGATAGGTGGGCGCGGCGAAGGCGAGACCGGCCTCCCGGATGCCGCGCAGGTTCACCGCGGCCAGCACCACCACGAAGCCGACTGCGAGCGCCACCCGGTACGGATGCAGGTTCGGCAACGCGGAGATGATGTTGTCGACGCCGGAGGAGACCGACACCGCCACCGTCATCACGTAGTCGACGAGCAGCGCGCTGGCCACGACCACGCCCGCCGGCTTGCCGAGGTTGGTGGTCGCCACCTCGTAGTCGCCGCCGCCGGTCGGGTAGGCACGCACCAGTTGGCGGTAGGACGCGACCACCGTGGTCATCAGGACTGCGACCGCGATCGCGATCCATGGCGTCATGTACAGGTACGCCGCCCCCGCGACCGTCAGCACGAGCAGGATCTCCTGCACGGCGTAGGCAACACTGGACAGCGCGTCGCTGGCGAAGATCGGCAGTGCCAGCCGCTTGGCCAGCAGCGAGTGGCCCGCCTGTTCCGAGCGCACCGGGCTGCCGATGATCAGCCGCTTCAACACGCGGGTCGCAAGTGCCACGACGGGCACAATACGCACCGCCCGGCCCCGTCCCGTGCCGACGCTGTGCACCGATGTTGTGTAGCGTCCACTGGCTGGGACAGCAGAAGTCGTCCCGCGCGAGCGGAAGGGGTTGGCCAGCGGTGCACATCGTGATCATGGGCTGCGGCCGCGTCGGAAGCTCCCTGGCGCAGAACCTCGCCCGGCTCGAGCACAGCGTGGCGGTCATCGACCAGGACGCGCACGCCTTCCGCCGCCTCGGTGAGCAGTTCCCGGGCCGGGCGATCCAGGGCATCGGCTTCGATCGCGAAACCCTCATCTCGGCCGGCATCGAGCACGCGGCGGCTTTCGCGGCCGTCAGCAGCGGCGACAACTCCAACATCATCGCGGCCCGCGTCGCCCGTGAGACGTTCGCCGTACAGAAGGTCGTCGCCCGTATCTACGACCCGAAGCGGGCCGAGGTGTACGAGCGGCTGGGGATCCCGACCGTCGCGACGGTCCCGTGGACGTCGAGCCGGCTGCTGAAGGCGCTGCTCGGCGAGACGACCGCCGAGGCGTGGCGGGATCCGTCCGGAGCCGTGGCGCTGGTGCAGGTGTCGCCGCACGAGGGCTGGGTCGGGCACCCGGTCACCGACCTCGAGGCCGCCACCGGGGCGCGGGTCGGGATGCTGACCCGGTTCGGCACCGGCGTACTGCCCACCGTCTCCACCCTGATCCAGGCCGGCGACAGCCTGCATGCGTTCGTCACCGACGAGCAGGCGAACCTGCTGCACGACGTGGCGGGGCGCCCACCCGAAGGGGGCCGGCAGTGAAGGTCGCAATCGCGGGAGCCGGTTCCGTCGGCCGTTCGATCGCCCGCGAGCTGCTGCAGAACTCGCACGAGGTGCTGCTGATCGACAAGGACCCCACCAAGGTGCGGCCGGACGCCGTGCCGGGCGCGCAGTTCCTGCTGGGGGATGCGTGCGAGGTCGCGAACCTGGAGAAGGCCGGGTTGGAGTCCTTCGACGTGGTCGTCAGCGTCACCGGCGACGACAAGGCGAACCTGGTGGTCTCGCTGCTGTCCAAGACCGAGTTCTCGGTGCGGCGGGTCGTGTCCCGGATCAACCATCCGTCCAACGAGTGGCTGTTCACCGAGGCGTGGGGTGTGGACGTCGCGGTGTCGACGCCGCGGGTGATCGCTGCGCTGGTCGAGGAGGCCGTGGAGGTCGGCGACGTCGTGCGTCTGTTCGGGCTGCGCCAGGGCCAGGCGAACCTCGTCGAGGTCACCCTGCCGGACGGGGCGCCGTGCGCGGGCCGGGCGGTGCGCGAGCTCGTACTGCCTCGCGACGCCGCGCTCGTCGTGATCGTGCGCGGCACGCGGGTGATCAGCCCGACGCCGGAGGAGCCGCTGGAGATCGGCGACGAACTGCTGTTCGTCGCGCTGCCGGAGACCGAGCCCGCGATCCGCAGCGCCGTCATCGGCTGAGCCGTCGCACGTGGCCGGCCGTCGCGGCTGGCTACTGGTCGTCGAGCTGGAGAGCTAGTCGCTGCCTGGCGCGGCGCACGATCAGGAAGGCGAAGCCGACGGCCAGGATGTAGAGCGGGTACCCCATCGCCACCCGCGCGAACGCCAGCCAGCCGGTGGCGTTGTGCCCGTACAGCGTGGCCTGGACGATCCCGCGCGCGAGGAACAGCACCAGCCCGGCGAGAGTGGCCAGGCTGTAGGCGAGCAGCAGCGGACGGCGCCGGTACCAGGGCGTCTCGTCGCCGCCGGGCGTCGGGTCGAGGAACTCCCACAGCAGGCCGACGAGCGGGCGGCGCACGACCAGCGAGATGGCAAACGGCACCGCGTACAGGAAGCTGGTCCAGATGCCGAGCAGGAAGTAGCCGCGTGCCTGCCCGGTGCGGGCCGCGATCAGGGCGGCGATCAGCACACCGAACAGCGCCGAGATCACCTGCTGCACCGACTGCTTGCGGGCGAGGCGGTAGCCGGCGAGCACGACGGCGGTGCCGATCGCGGCGACGATGGCCGGGCGCAGGCTCGCCAGCGCATTGACGATCACGAACACGACGGTCGGCAGCGCCGTGATCAGCGTGCCCGACCAGCCCCCGATGCTGGCCAGCAGCTGCTGGCGGTACGTCTCGCGCATGTCGGCGACGCGATCAGGCTCGGTAGCCGTGTCGCCGGTCCGGTCACGGTCGGCTTCGGGAGCGCCCGCGGGCTGCTCGCCGGAGCCGTCCCCGGACGTGCCGGCCCTCAGGCCCCACACTGCAACTCGTACCAGGGGTTGTAGATCGCCGGCCGGCCCTGGTGCTCGCCGACGCGGCCGCGCGCGATGATCCGCCGGCCGGGCTCGAGGCCGGCGATGCGGCGGCGCCCCAGCCAGACCAGCACGATCGAGCCGGAGCCGTCGAACAGCTCGGCCTCCAGGGTGGGGACGTTCTCGCTCGGCGTGTAGACCACCGCGCGCAGCCGCCCACCGGTGGTCAGGACCTGCCCGGGACGGATGTCGGCGAGCTTGGTGCACGACAGCCGCTCGACCTCGGACTGCAGCTCGACCGCGTCGAGTTGGTGCGCGCTGGCCGTCAGCCGGTGCAGCAGCGAGATGTTGTGGCCCACGCGGACAGGGTAACCCGATTCAGCCGAAGTCCTCGTCGCCGTCCGGAGCCGCCTCGGTCCCGTCGCCGGGCTCGGGCAGGACGACGTCGCGGGGCAGCCGCAGCTCGACCGGCTCGCGAACGGGCAGCGGGTCGTTGCCGCGCACCACGACCACGTTGCGCAGCGCGCGCAGGTAAGGCTCGGCCTTGGCGTCCTCGGTCGCGACGGCGCCGATCAGCATCGCGCGGAGGAACCAGCGCGGTCCGTCCACGCCGATGAACCGCACCGGCACCGCAGCTCCCCCGTCGCCCGGCAGTTTGCCGTGCAGTTCGGTGCCGAACGGGCCGTCCAGGCGCTCCTTGGCCTGGCCGCGCTGGGAGTTCATCGAGGCGGCGATCTCGGCCCGGACGTCGTCCCAGATGCCCTCGTTGCGCGGCGCTGCGAACACACCCAGCTGCATGCTGCCGTGCGCACCGGCGAGGGTGACGGCGATGACCTGCTGGGCCTCGTTGACCTCCAGGCGAAGGTCCAGCCCCTCGCCGACGGGCACCCGCAGGGCACCCAGGTCGACGCGCGGCAGGTCGTCGTCCGGAGCGTCCCGCTCGTCGAACGGTCCGTCCGTCGGCGCCAGCTCCGGGCGCACCCGCGTTTCCCACGGCGGGGTGGCGTCCAGCTTCGCCCGCTCCGTGGTCTTGTTCTTGCGTCGCGACGCCACTACCCGTTCTCCTCGTGCTCGGTGCCGATCCGGTGCAGCGCGGCGGCGCCGCCCGTCGAGCCGTGTCCGCCGCCGGCCCGCTCGGACTCGGGCAGCCGGTCGACCTCGACGAACGTCGCGCGCTCGACGCGCTGGATCACCAGTTGCGCGATCCGCTCGCCGCGCGTGAGCGTCAGGCTCTGCGTCCGGTCGTGGTTGATGACGATGACCTTGACCTCGCCACGGTAACCGGAGTCGATGGTTCCCGGCGCATTGACCAGCCCCAGGCCGGCGCGCGCGGCCAGCCCGGACCGCGGGTGGACGAACGCCGCGTAGCCGTCCGGGACCGCGATCGCGAGGCCGGTCGGGAGCACCGCGCGCTCCCCCGGCGCCAGCAGGACGTCCTCGGCCGTCACGATGTCGGCGCCCGCGTCACCGGGCAGCGCGTACAACGGAAGCGGGACGCCGGTGTCGAGCCGCTGGACGAGCACGCTCACGCCGGTAGCCGCGTCCGTGCCGGGGTGCATGCGGGCGTCTGTCACGGGACGGGAGGCTACCCTCGACGCCATGAGCACCCGCAGCGAGACTTCCGTGCGGTACCGGGAGCGGCTGCGCACACCCTGGTGGTGGTACCCGGTTGCGCTGTTCATCGCGTCCCTGCTCGCGGCCGAGTTCCACATCGCGGGCTACCGGCTGACCGACTGGATTCCGTTCGGCACGCTACTGCCGCTGTCGGTGGCGATCGTCTGGTGGTGCGGGCACAACACGCTGGAGATCTCCGGCGGCGAGCTGCGCGTCCGCGGCGCGCACCTGCCGCTCAGCTACGTCAGCGGCAGCGTCGGCCTCGACGCGGTGACGTTGCGCCGTGTCGTCGGGCGTGAGGGCGATCCGGCCGCGTTCGTGGCCATCCGTCCGTGGATCGGCCCGGGAGTGCAGCTGTGGCTGGACGACCCTAACGACCCGACGCCGTACTGGGTGATCAGTACGCGCCACCCCGACCGGCTGGTGGAGTTGCTGCGCCCCGCCGACTGAGCTGCCGATAAGGTCCGTTTCATGGATCCCGCCAGCGCCCCGACGTCCGACGTTTCCACCCGCTTCGCCGATCGCGTCGCGGTCGTCACCGGCGCCAGCCGCGGCATCGGGCTGGCCATCGCCGCGCGCATCGTCGCCGAGGGCGGCCGGGTGCTGATCACCGCACGCAAGCCCGACGGCCTGCAGGCGGCGGTGAACGAGCTCGGTGCGGAACACGCCAGCTTCGTCGCCGGGCGGGCGGACGATCCCGACCACCAGGCCGAGGTGTTCAGCACCGTCGTCGAGCGCTACGGCCGGCTGGACGTACTGGTCAACAACACCGGAATCAATCCCGCGCTCGGCCCGCTGACGGAGTTGGACGAGTCGGCCGCCCGCAAGATCATGGACGTCAACGTGCTGGCCGCACTGTCGTGGGCCAGGCGCGCACTCGGCGCGGGGCTGGGTGCGGACGGCGCCGGCTCGATCGTCAACATCGCCTCGGTCGCGGGCCTGCACCCGGCGCCGGGGATCGCGTACTACGGGGTGAGCAAGGCGGCGCTGATCGGGTTGACCGTGCAGCTGGCCGCCGAGCTGGCGCCGGCCGTTCGGGTGAACGCGATCGCCCCGGCCGTCGTCAAGACCCGCTTCGCCGCCGCCCTCTACGAGGCGGACGAGGCGGCCGCGGCGGCGAACTACCCGCTCGGGCGGCTCGGTGAGCCTGCCGACATCGGTGCCGCCGCCGCGTTCCTGGCCTCGTCCGACGCCGCCTGGATCACCGGTCAGACTCTCGTCGTCGACGGCGGCAGCTCGTTGCGCGCCAGCCTCTGACGGCGCCAATCTATCCGCGCAAGCGGCGTTCCCCGACCGCCCCAAAGAACGGGGCGGATCAGGGAGCGCCGACCGCAAGCTCGCTGGCGCTCGCGCGGTGCGCGGCTCTTCGCGCAAGCGCTCATCGCCTGGGGGTCACCACTGACTTGCTGACGCGCTTCGCGCGTCAGCAAATCAGGCGCAGTCGCGGCAGATGAATTGGCCCTTCGTCTGCTTCGCGAGGCGGCTGCGGTGATGCACCAGGAAGCAACGTGAGCAGGTGAACTCGTCATCCTGCTTCGGCACGACCCGCACCGTCAGTTCCTCGCCCGACATGCCGGACAGGTCTGCGCCCGGCAACTCCAGGGATTCGTTCAGTTCAGTCTCGTCGACGTCGATCGATCCGGACTGTGCTTCGGCTCGCTTGGCCTTGAGTTCCTCGAGCGAGTCCTCGCCCAGGTCGTCGACGTCTCCGCGACGCGGTGCGTCGTAGTCGGTCGCCATTCGTGTCTTCAACTCCTTGGTGGGGGTCTGTGGGGGTGGTGATGAGTGTTCGTCGTCGGTCGTATGTCGCGGCTCGGGTGTCGGTTCGGACGGTGACGCGTGTTCGGTTGTCCGGCGCTGCAACGTGCGGGACCGCGGTTTTGTGCCCGGTTCCCGACACGTCGTCGAAACGACGGCGTACCGCGTCAGCCGCGGAACGTTACCGCGTCGCGGTGTGTCCCTAACGGCGGGGATGCCACGACAATTCCCGGCGCGGTCGCGGCTAGGCTGACAGCCCGTCCCACAGGAGGTTCAGCAGTCGATGACCAGCCCGCCAAGAGCACCGTCCGGCGGCTCGGGGGACCCGGGGTCCGAGACCGGACCGGGCACTCGGCGTCCGCTGCCGGCGCTGGTGTTCTTGCTCGCGTTGACACTGCTGGCCGCGCTGGTCTGGTGGCGGGTGCTCGCGCGGAGCCCGGACGATGCTGCTGCGGGCCCGTCCTGCACGCCGTCCACATCGGCCGCACAACCCAAGGAGCTGCCCGAGCAGGCGGCGATCACGGTGACCGTCCTCAACTCGACCAAGCGCCAGGGCATCGCGACCAAGGCGCAGCGCACACTCGTCCACGACGGCTTCCAGGCGCCGGCGTCCGCGGCGAACGACAGCAAGGCCTACCCGGGCTACTCGGGCAAGATCACCGGCGTGGCCGAGATCCGGTACGGCCCCGACGGCAGCGAGGGCGCACAGCTGCTGCAGTACTACTTCCCGGGCGCGAAGCTGGTGAAGACGAACGCGAAGGACTCCACCGTGCTCATCTCGCTGGGTGCCAAGTACAAGAAGGTCACGTCGCAGCACGATGTGACGGCCGCACTGAAGGCCGACGGCATCAAGCTGGTCGCCGTCGCGGGCGCTCCGGACGTCACGACCAGCAGCAGCACCTGCAGCACGCCCAGCTCGTCCGGCAGTTAGACACGGCAGTTCGTCACGGCAGCTCGTCACGGCAGTTCGTCACGGCAGTTCGTCACACTCGGTCTGCGTCCAGGCTCTCCAGGAGCGCGGTCAGCTCGGTGAGCAGCTCGGGACGCGCCACGGCGGCCATCGTGGGGCCGGGCTCGCGGTCACGCAACCCGGTCGTCGCGCAGCCGGCCTCCGTTGCGATCAGCAGCCCGGCGGCGTAGTCCCACGGGTTCAGGCCCGCCTCGAAGTACGCATCCAGGCGCCCCGCCGCGACCGCACACAGGTCCAGGCTTGCCGAACCCAGCCGGCGGATGTCGGCGACGTCCGGCAGCAGCCGCGCCACAACCGCGGCCTGCCGCTGCCTGCGCTGCGCCGCGTAGGCGAAACCAGTACCGACGACGGCCCGGGCCAGCTCCACGCCGCGCGGCCCGCGCAGCCGGGTACTGCCCAGGTATGCGCCGCCGCCGAGGTGCGCGCGGAACAGCTCGCCGCTGGCGGGATTCAGGACCGCGCCGGCCACCGTCCGCCCGTCCACCTCGGCCGCGATCGACACCGCGTACTGCGGCAGCCCGAGCACGAAGTTCACCGTGCCGTCGATCGGATCGATCACCCAGCGCACCGCGCTCGTCCCGGCTTCGGCTCCGGACTCCTCGCCGAGCACGGCATCGTCCGGACGCAGCCTGGCCAGTTCGCCACGCAGCCAGCTCTCCGTAGCCCTGTCGGTGGCGGTGACCAGATCGGTCGCGGTGCTCTTGGCCGAGACGTCCAGGGCACTGCCCCGGGCCGCGCGCACCACGTCCGCGGCACCGGTCGCCAGCTCCACCGCCAGCTCCTCCAGCTGCACCGGCGAGGGTGGGACGGCAGGGACGGTTGCGTTCGCGGAACCGGTCATGCCCTCATCGCACCACGGCGGCCTGTGCGCGGCGAGATAGGGTCGCCGTCGTAACGGGTGAGATCGAGGAGAGCGGCGTGGCTCAGCAGCATGGCGATTCCGGCCAGGCGTACGGCATCGACATCGGCGGAACCGGAATCAAAGGCGCGATCGTGGACGTCGCTTCCGGCACGCTGGTCACCCCGCGCATCCGGGTTCTGACACCGCAGCCGTCGACACCGAACGCGGTCGCCGAGGTGGTGGTGAAGCTGCTCAGCGACGCCGGCTGGAGCGGGCCGGTCGGCGCGACGTTCCCGGCGGTGATCCAGCACGGTGTCGCGAAGTCCGCGGCGAACGTGGACAAGAGCTGGATCGGCACGGACGTCGACAGGTGCTTCACGGACGCGACGACCTCGGGCACCGAGGTCATCGTGCTCAACGACGCCGACGCAGCCGGCATCGCCGAGGCGCGGTTCGGAGCCGCGCGCGGCGTGGCCGGTGTGGTCATCCTGCTGACCTTCGGAACCGGCATCGGCAGCGCGTTGCTGATGGACGGGAAGCTGGTGCCGAACACCGAACTCGGTCACCTCGAGTTGCACGGGCACGACGCCGAGAAGCGCGCCGCCGCGTCCGTCCGCGACGAAGACGACATGTCGTACGAGACGTGGGCCAAGCGCGTGAACGATTACATGTCCCACGTGGAACGGCTTTTCACGCCCGATCTGTTCGTCGTCGGCGGGGGCGTCAGCAAGGATGCCGACAAGTGGGTTCCGCTGCTACGACTGAGCACACCGGTCAAGCCGGCGGAGCTGCAGAACGACGCAGGCATCGTCGGCGCGGCGATCGCGGCAGCCGAGCGGCGGGGCGAATAGCGGTTCGGCTCGCGCGGCACGTCCGCCGCAGTACAATGGCAAGCGAAGGGCACGGCGCACGTACTGGACTCGAACCTGAGGCGACCAACAGACGGCCTGCGACCCGCACACTTGTCAGCCGCGCCGAGCGGATTCTCGAACTCCCGCGCGAGCTTTAGGTTCGTGCGCTGCATGGTGAAAGGTTCTTCGTGGTTTCCAGCGATCAGTCCCCCGAGGTCGAGTCCGCTCCCGCCGTCAAGGCAGGAACGACCGTCGCGGCCGCGACCACCACGGCCAAGCGTGCGACGGCGAGCGTGAAGAGCAAGCCCGCCGCCAAGAAGACCGCGGCGAAGAGCGCGAGCAAGACCGCAGCGAAGAAGCCGGCCGAGGAGAAGGCGCCGACAGCCAAGGCGGCCAAGGGCGCGACGAAGAAGGCCGGCGGCAAGAAGGGCGACGCGGCCAGCGCCGACGAGGCCGTCGAGCCGACAGATGCGGTCGACCCCGCCGCCGAGGAAGAGGACGGCGAAGGCACCGAATTCGCCTGGGACGACGAGGAGGAGTCCGAGGCGCTGCGCCAGGCGCGCAAGGACGCGGAGATGACCGCGTCGGCCGACTCGGTCCGCGCGTACCTCAAGCAGATCGGCAAGGTCGCGCTGCTCAACGCCGAGGAGGAGGTCGACCTCGCCAAGCGGATCGAGGCCGGTCTCTACGCGGCGGAGCGGCTGCGCATCGCCGAGGAGACGAACGAGAAGCTCGCGACGCAGCTGCGCCGTGACTTGCGCTGGATCGTCCGCGACGGCGAGCGTGCGAAGAACCACCTGCTCGAGGCGAACCTGCGCCTGGTCGTCTCGCTGGCCAAGCGCTACACCGGCCGCGGTATGGCGTTCCTGGACCTGATCCAAGAGGGCAACCTGGGCCTGATTCGCGCCGTGGAGAAGTTCGACTACACCAAGGGTTACAAGTTCTCGACCTACGCGACCTGGTGGATCCGGCAGGCAATCACGCGCGCGATGGCCGACCAGGCCCGCACGATCCGCATCCCGGTGCACATGGTCGAAGTGATCAACAAGCTGGGCCGCATCCAGCGCGAGCTGCTGCAGGACCTGGGTCGCGAGCCCACGCCCGAAGAGCTCGCGAAGGAAATGGACATCACGCCGGACAAGGTGCTGGAGATCCAGCAGTACGCGCGGGAGCCGATCAGCCTCGACCAGACGATCGGTGACGAGGGCGACAGCCAGCTCGGTGATTTCATCGAAGACTCCGAGGCCGTCGTCGCCGTCGACGCCGTGTCGTTCACGCTGCTGCAGGACCAGTTGACCTCCGTGCTGCAGACGCTGTCCGAGCGCGAGGCGGGCGTGGTCAAGCTGCGCTTCGGCCTCACCGACGGGCAGCCCCGCACCCTGGACGAGATCGGCCAGGTCTACGGCGTCACGCGCGAGCGGATCCGGCAGATCGAGTCGAAGACGATGTCCAAGCTGCGCCACCCGTCGCGTTCGCAGGTGCTGCGCGACTACCTGGACTGACCAGCTCTACTGCGGCGCGCCGCTGTGCGGCGTCTTGGTCGTGCCGGGCGGGGTGTTCGTGGCACTCGGCGTCCTGGTCGATCCCGGCGGGGTGTTCGTCGCGCTCGGCGACCTGGTCGACCCCGGCGGGGTCCTGGTGGTTCCCGGGGCCGTATTCGTCGATCCCGGCGCGCCGGGCGTGGAGCTCGAGCCAGGCGGCGTCTTCGTCGAGCCGGGTGGTGTCTTCGTGGACGACGGCGGCGTCTTCGTGGACGAGCCGGGCGGCGTCCTGGTCGAGCCGGGCGGCGTCCTGGTCGCACCAGGTGGCGTCTGGGTGGATCCCGGTGGCGTCTTGGTCGCACCCGGCGGTGTCCGGGTGGATCCGGGCGGGGTGTTGACCAGGCCGGGCGGTGTGTTCGCCAGACCCGGTGGCGTCGTGGCCGGCTCGGCGGGCAGCGTGGCCGGCATCGTCGGCGTGGCGGTGGTCGCGGCCGGTACCGCTGTACTGGTGACCGCGCCCGGAACAGCGGCCGACGACGGACCGGTCGCCGGAGCGGACGGCAGGGACGAACTTGCACCGGAGTGCGCCGGCGCGGACGCCGGTGCGCGCAGCCAGCCCGGCACCGCGCCCTGGAGCGGGCCGGGCAGCAGGCCGTTGTACGCCGCGAACGCCGTCCCGGACAGCCCGATCGTCGCCACGGCAGCGCCCACCGCGACGCGCGACCCCAGCCGCAGCACCCCTATCGCGTGCCGCGGAGCGCTGGCGAACTCGCGCGCGTAGGCGGCTCGGGCCGCGTCGCAGCCACGCAGCTCGGCGGCCGACGCCGGCGCCCGCAGTGCCATCAGCACGCTGGCGATCAGCCGGGTGCGCGCCGGCGCGCCCGGCCCGACGGACCGGCCCGCAAGCAGGTCCTCGAACGCGTTCTCCACGGTGCCCAGCCCCGCGACGAATCCGGTCCGCTCCCAGTCCGGCGGGTCCACGACGGGCTCGCCGTGGTCGATCCGGCTGCGCGAGGGCCCGTCCGCCGCGAGCGCGCCGGCGCGTGCCAGGCCGGCATGCGCGGCCGTCCGGACGGTCGGCTCGCTGAGCTTGAGCACGCGCGCCACGTCGGACACGCCCAGGCCGCCGGCGGTACGCAGCAGGACCACCTCGGGCTGCGGCTCGGGCAGCACGGCGAGCAGGTCCAGCGCAACCCGTGTCAGCGCGTCGGCGATCGTCTCACCCGCGGCGGGCGTCCGCGGCGCGGCCGCCCGGACGGCGGGCCCGTGGCGGCGCGCGCAGGAGCGGGCGGTGCTGAACAGCAGGCGGCGCCAGGCCGCCTCGTCGCCGCGAAAGCGCCGCAGCCTGCCGACCAGCTCTGCCCAGGTTCGAATGGCGAGCTCGTCCGCCCTGTCGCCGGCGAGCACGGCCAGGTAGCGCACGAGGCCCGGGTTGGTCTCGCGCCACAACTGGACGAAGGCCTGCTCGTCCCCGCGGCGGGCAGCCGCCAGCGCAGCGACGAGCCGCTCGTCTCCCCTCTCCGCGCCACTCATCGAGCGGATTATGCCTCACCGGGCGGGCTCGCGCCGTCGGCCGAACGGCCGATATCGACCGTCCCGACCGCCCTCGGACGCAGCGAAAGAGGGTCCCGTCCGGCAGCGGACGGGACCCTCTCGACGAGAACTGCTGCTTGCGTCTAGCGCTCCTCGGCGGAGGCGGTCGCGGGCACGGTCTCCAGCCGGTCGAGCTCGTCGTACACGTCGGTGGCGACGGTTCGCAGGGCGTCGGCGTTCGCGTGCCAGTGGTGCGCGCAGAAGAGCAGCTCCGAGTCCGAACCGAGGACCGCACGGACGTACGCCTGCGCACCGCACCGGTCGCAGCGGTCGGTAGCGGTCAGCGGGCGGTCGGCGATCATGGGGGTCGCTGTGGTCACGTCGGCACCTCTCTCCTGCTGTCGTGCAAACACGGCCCCGAGCGGGACCGTCCATGCTGCTCCTTGGAGCTACACGAAACCACCAGTTTACCGATGGCGTCGGCGACACCCCGAAGCGTGTGAACTTGTCTCCTGGTTGTACCTACCCTCTTATCGGCATCGATCTGCCGATCCGAAAGCGCTACATCCCATCCAACGACGTACCCGCCCGGGACGATTCCGCCGTTCGCCCTGAGCGTGATCGCTCCCACGCGGCCGGGCCGTCGTGTATGGGCGGGTGTCAGCCGCCGATCAGCTCCATCAGGTGATCCCGCCGGCGCTCCAGCACGTCCACGCTGGCGGCCGCCGACGCCGGGCCCGGGACGGCGCGGCGCAGCTGGGCGTGGATCTGCCCGTGCGGGGCGCCCTGCCGGGCGGCGAGCACGGCGACCAGCCGGTTCACTTCGCGCCGGAGCTCGGCGCCGGCCCGCCACGCGACCGCCTCGGCGGACGGAGGCGTCTCGGCCGCGGTGCTGGCCCGGTTGCGGGCGTGCGTGTCCCGGCGGGCCAGCAGGGTGGCCATCTGTTCCGGGGTCAGGATCCCCGGCAGCCCCAGGAAGTCCTCGTCATCCTCGGTCAGCTCGCCCAGCTGCGCCTCGGCCACCACCGCGCGCCCGGCGTGCAGCACGTGCGCGAAGGCGGCGTCGGCGTCGATCAGCTCCACCCGGTCCGACTCTCCCGGCTCCGGCTCCGGACGTTCGACGTCCAGCAGGGAATCGTCCTGTGCCGACGGCGGCGGGATCACGTGGTTGCGCTCCTGCTCCAGCTCGGCGGCCAGGGTGAGCAGCGGACGGACCGCCGGCAGGAACACGGTCGCCGACTCCTCGCGGCCGCGGGCACGGACCACGCGCCCGACGCCCTGGGCGAAGAACAGCGGGGTGCGGTAGGACGTCATCCACGCCAGGCACGCCGCGCGCGGGATGTCCACGCCCTCGGAAACCATGCGCACGCACACCGCGATCCGGTCCGTGCCGTCGGCGAATGCCGAGATCTTCGCGCTGGCCTTCGGGTCGTCGGACAGGATCACCACCGGACGCTGCCCGGTGACTTGTTCCACGATCACCGCATACGCGCGCGCGTCGTCCTGGTCGCTGGCCAGCACCAACCCGGCCGCGTCCGGCATGCCGCTCTGGCGCAGGTGGGTGATCCGCTCGTCCATCGCCGCGATCACGTGCGGCACCCACTTGCCCTTCGGGTTCAGCGCGGTGCGCCAAGCGGTCTGCTCGGTGCGGCGGGTGCCGGCCTCGGTCAGCGACGCGGCGATCACCTCCCCGGCGCTGTTGCGCCAGCGTGCCGTCCCCGTGTACGCGGCGAACACGACCGGACGGACCACGCCGTCGCGCAGCGCCTCGCGGTAACCGTAGGTGTAGTCGGCGCTGCTCTGCCAGCCCCCGTCGGCGTCCGGGTCGTAGCGGACGAACGGGATGCGCTCGTCGGGACGGGTGCGGAACGGGGTACCGGTCAGGCACAGCCGCCGCGACGCCTGGTCGAACGCGGTAGCGACCGCCTCGCCCCAGGACAGCCCGTCGCCGGCGTGGTGCACCTCGTCCAGGATCACCAGGCTGCGCTTGGCGTTCGCGCGCGCGGCGTGCAGAGCCGGCTTCGCGGCGACCTGCGCGTACGTCGTGACGTAGCCGGTCAGGTCCGGGCGCACCGGCCCGGTCGCATTGGACAGCGCCGCGTCCAGGGGGATTCCCGCGCGCGCGGCCGCGTCGGCCCACTGGGTGCGCAAGTGGTCGGTCGGGCACACCACGATCAGCCGGTCGATGGCGCGGCGGTGCAGCAGCCGTTGCGCCAGCGCGAGGGCGAACCTGGTCTTGCCGGCGCCCGGGGTAGCAGTCACGAGGAAGTCACGCCTCGGGTTCTCCGCCTCGTACGCGGCGAGGGCGTCGACCTGCCAGGCCCGCAGCCGCTCGCCCGCCGCCGGGCCCGGTTCGGGCAGCTCGCGCGGCGCGGCCACGGCCACCCCTCCTCGTTCGTTCGGTCCCTGTCGTGACGAGATGCCCCGAGGCGTTCGCCGCAGGGCATCTGCCCGCCACCATAACCGCCACGTCCGACGCGCCCCGCGCGGCGCGCCCGGCGCGGCGATCTTGGTCACCGGGCACACTGTTGTCTCGTGAATCCAGGACGGCGTGTGGGGCGGGCGTTGCGCCACGTGCCGTATCTGCTTCGCCGCACGGTCGCCCAGGCGTGGCACGACCGGGTGCTCGGCCTGTCCGCCGAAGCCGCGTTCTGGCAGATGCTGAGCCTGCCCTCGCTGTTCCTCGCGCTGGTGGCGACGCTGGGCTACGTCTCGCGCTGGTTCGGCGAGAGCACCGTCAACCGCACCGAGCACCAGATCGAGTCCACCCTCGGCCGGGCACTGAGCACCCAGGTGAGCGATCAGGTGATCGCGCCGATGCTGCACGAGGTGCTGCACGGCGGCCGTGCAGACATCATCAGCATCGGCTTCGTGCTCGCGCTGTGGGCCGGCTCGTCGGCGACCTCGACGTTCGTCAACACGATCACCATCGCGTACGGGATGCGCGACATGCGCGGCGCCGTCCGCAGTCGGCTGCTCGCGCTGTGGTTGTTCCTGTGCTCGGTGCTGTTCGGTGTGATCGTGCTGCCGATGCTCGTGCTCGGGCCGCAGTTCCTCCGCAACGCGTTTCCCGACCGCTGGCAGGACGCGGTCGGACGCCTCATCTCCGTCGGTTATTACCCGGTGCTGGTGCTGTTGCTCTTCGTCGGACTCACCACGTTCTACCGACTGGCTCCGCCGCGGCGGCTGCCCTGGCACCGTGGCGCACCGGGCGCCGTCCTGGCCATCGCGGTGTTCCTAGGCGGCTCGGTCGCGCTGCGCGCCTACATCCAGTTCATCCTCGATCACAACCATGCCTACGCCACGCTCGCGACGCCCATCGCGGCACTGCTGTACTTCTTCGTGCTCGCGCTGGGCGTCCTGCTCGGTGCCGAGTTCAACGCGGCGATCGAGCACCTGTCACCGACCCCGGACAAGCCGCCGCGGGTCCTGGACCCGCGGGCGTGGCGCCGGGTCGAGCGCGGCGACGGCGACGGCAGCGACGAGGACGGGGACGACGACGGGGACAGTCAGCCGGACAGGCTCTCGTAGATCTCCTTGCACCGCGGGCACACCGGCGAGCCGGGCTTGGGTGTCTTCGTCACCGGGAAAACCTCGCCGCACAGAGCCTCGACCAGCGTGCCCATCACCGCGCTCTCCGCGATCTTCGCTTTGCGCACGTAGTGGAACATCTCGTCACCGGTGTCGGTGTCGGACGTGCGCGGCTGCTCCAGCGTCTGCGTAGTGGTCACGTTCTCGATTGTGCCACCGGCTCAGCGGCTACTGGTCGATCGTGCGGTCCGGCGGAGGCGGTGGCAGTTGCCGCTCCGGATTGTCGATCCGACCCGGCCGCTGAACCTTGCGCTTGGGTGGGCGGTCGTTGGCGAGGATCACCGCGCACCACGGGATCACCGCGCCGCCGGCCAGACACAGCAGGGCGAGGATGATCGAAAAGCGGTACGTCAAGGCCGCGGCCAGCACGCAGGCCGCGCGGATGGCCATCATGATCGCGTAGCGCTTGCGCCGGCGGTCGAACTCGTCGTCGGGACTCTCGGGCGCGGTCGTGATGAGCGCCGGTCGATCATGGTGGGTACGGCGCATACCTCCATACTGACACTCCGCCCACTGCTCCGGCTCCTGCGTCGCCGGAGCGCGCACCTGGACTTACAGTCGGTGCCATGCCGCCGCGTCCCCTGCCGATCCTCGCGGCGGATCCGCTGGACCGGTTGCGAAAGGCGCTCGAGTTTTTCACGCCGGACGCGGTGCAGGAGTTGATCGGCCCAGTCGGCCGGTCCGCCCACCAGCGCGGCGACCTGCTCGGCGTCGAGCGGGAACTGGGCGACGATGAGCTCTCGACGCTCGTCCGGCTGTTCCTGCTCGGCCTGCCCGTGCCGCCCGAGGCCGCACGGCACGCGCTGGCGCCGCTCGATCCGTCCGATGCCGCGCCGCTGCTGGAGGTGGGGCCGGACTCGGTGCGCGCCAGGCTGGAAGTGCGCCCGTACGCGGCGGCGCACGACGACCGGTCGTGGTGGGTCGTGTCCGACTTCGGCAGCGACGTCCGCCCGGGCCCGCTGGCCGCGGACCACGTCCTCGGCATCGGCAGTGCCTCGCTGACGCTGGCCCAGGCGACGATCCGGACGCCCGTGGAACGCGCCCTCGATCTGGGCACCGGCTGCGGGATCCAGGCGCTGCACCTGTCCGAGCACTGCCGATCGGTGATCGCGACCGACGTCAGCGAGCGGGCGCTTGCGCTCGCAGCCACGACCGCTGCGCTCAGCGGGATGGACTGGGACCTGCGGGCCGGCTCGCTGCTCGATCCGGTGGCGGGCGAGCAGTTCGACCTGATCGTGGCGAACCCGCCGTTCGTCGTCTCCCCCGGCGCCGGCGAGGACCTGTTCGACTACCGCGACAGCGGCCTGGCCGGCGACGGGGTCAGCCGCACCCTGCTGCAGGAGCTGCCCGGCCACCTCGCGCCCGGCGGCGTCGCGCAGCTGCTCGCCAACTGGATCGTTCCGGCCGACGGTGACTGGCAGGGGCGGGTCTCCGGCTGGTTGGACGGGCGAAGTTGCGACGCGTGGGTGTGGCAGCGCGAGATTGCCGAGCCGGGCGAGTACGTCAACCTCTGGCTGCGCGATGCCGGCGAACAGCCTGGCACTTACCGGTGGCGGGCCCGCTACACGCGCTGGATGGACTGGTTCGCCGCCACCGGCGTCGCGGCGGTCGGCATGGGACTGATCACGCTCTGGCGCTCGGAGTCAGACAGTCCGACCGTGGTGTGCGAGGACGTCCCGCAGCCGGTCGAGCAACCGGTCGGCGCGCACCTGCCGGCCTGGATCGAAAGCACCCGCTGGCTGGACGCACACGACGACGCGGCCGTGCTGGCCGCGACCCTGCGCTGCGCCGACGGTGTCGTGCGGGTGCGCGACCAGCTGCGCGATGAATCCGGCAGCGGCTGGCGTACCGCGCTCAGCCGGCTGCGGCAGAGCCATGGCATGCGCTGGGAGCTCGAGGTGGACGACGCCGTGGCAGCGGTCGTCGCCGCCTGCGACGGCGACACGCCCCTGGGCGTACCGGTCGCCGTGCTGGCCTCGTCGCTGGGCCGCGAGCCGGGTGAGGTCGCAGCCGCGCTGGTGCCGGTCGTGCGCGACCTCGTCCAGCGCGGCTTCCTGGTTCCGAGCGAGACGCGGAACACGCCGTGAAGGCCGTCGTGCAGCGGGTGACCCGGGCGTCGGTGACGGTGGACGGCGTGGTGGTCGGCGCGATCGGCAGCGGGCTGTTAGTGCTACTCGGTGTCACGCACACTGACGGCACCGAGCAGGCCGAGACGCTGGCCCGCAAGGTGCACACGCTGCGGATCCTGCGCGACGAGCGGTCCGTCGCCGACTACGCCGGTGGTCCGGACGCCGCAGAGCTTCTGGTCGTCAGCCAGTTCACCCTCTACGGAGACGCGCGCAAGGGCCGGCGCCCGTCGTGGTCGGCCGCGGCGCCGGGGCCGGTGGCCGAGCCGCTCGTGGCCGCGTTCGTCGCCGCGCTGCGGACGCTCGGGGCAACCGTCCGGACCGGGATTTTCGGGGCCGACATGGCCGTCGAGCTGGTCAACGACGGGCCCGTCACGCTGCTGCTCGAGGCCTGACCGCGGGCGGCTTGAATCGGCCCGCGGGCTGCCGATTTCTTGAGTCGAAACTGAGTACCTGGCATGGAAACCGCGGGTATCGGGAACACCGACAGCGTTCCGACACGTTCTACCGGTGAACCGAAAGGCCCCGGACGACGAAGTCCTGGGTAGCACCGACACCGAGGTGGTTTCACCGATCGTGACTACATCGCGCAGCACGTCCCCCCGTACGCCGTCGCGCCGCAAGGGCGCCGCGGCGACCACCCGTACCTCCGAGCCGCACATCGCGACCCGCGCGCACCGCAGCGCGCGCAAGGGCAAGCCGGCCACAGAGGCGACCGAGGCTGCCGCCACCCAGACCGTTACCGACACCACCGCCGTCGACACCACCGCTGCCGGCAGCGAGGTCGACACGGACGTCGAGGCCACCACGACGGCGACACCCGCCGCGGACCTGGACGAGGTCGCGGCGTCCGCCGACCTGGTGCGCGTCTACCTGAACGAGATCGGCAAGGTCGCGCTGCTGACCGCGGCCGACGAGGTCGAGCTGGCCAAGCGCATCGAGGCCGGCCTGTACGCCGAGCACCTGCTCGACGCCGGCGGGCGGATCAGCGCCACCCGCAAGCGCGAGCTGCGGGCGCTGGCAGTCGACGGGCAGCGCGCCAAGGACCACCTGCTGCGCGCGAACCTCCGTCTGGTCGTCTCGCTCGCGAAGCGGTACACCGGCCACGGCATGCCGTTCCTGGACCTGATCCAGGAGGGCAACCTGGGCCTGATCCGCGCTGTGGAGAAGTTCGACTACACCAAGGGATTCAAGTTCTCCACGTACGCGACCTGGTGGATTCGGCAGGCGATCAGCCGCGCCATGGCCGACCAGTCGCGGACGATCCGGCTGCCCGTCCACCTGGTGGAGCAGGTGAACAAGCTGCAGCGCGTCCGCCGCGAGCTCGGCCAGGAACTGGGCCGCGAGGTCTCGCACGCCGAGCTGGCCGAGCAGCTGGACCTCACCGAGGAGCGCGTCCGCGAGCTCATCGACCTGTCCCGCGACCTGGTCAGCCTGGACCAGACCGTCGGCGCCGACGACGACGCCTCGCTCGGCGACTTCATCGCCGACGAGCAGATGACGTCCGCCGCCGAGACCTCGATCGAGGAGCAGTTCATGCGCGGCCAGCTGCGCGCAGTGCTCGACACGCTCGACGCCCGCGAGGCGGCGGTCGTGCGCATGCGGTACGGCCTGGACGGGCGCCAGCCCCGCACGCTGGACGAGATCGGCCGCGAGTTCAAGCTGTCGCGCGAGCGGATCCGGCAGATCGAGCGCGAGACCATGGCGAAGCTGCGCCACCCGTCCCGCGCCCAGGTCCTGCGCGACTTTCTGGATTGATGCCGCCGCAGGCGGCGGCACATAGGATCTGGCCTGTGAGTCACCACAGCGACCTCATCGACACGACCGAGATGTATCTGCGGACCGTGTTCGAGCTCGAAGAGGAGGGCGTTGTGCCGTTGCGCGCCCGCATCGCCGAGCGGCTCGGGCAGAGCGGCCCGACGGTCAGCCAGACGGTGGCCCGCATGGAGCGCGACGGTCTGCTGCACGTGGCCGACGACCGCCACCTGCAGCTGACCGAGGCGGGGCGGCATCAGGCGACTGCGGTGATGCGCAAGCACCGACTGGCCGAGCGCCTTCTGATCGACATCATCGGGCTGGACTGGGAGGACGTCCATATCGAGGCGTGCCGCTGGGAGCACGTGATGAGCGACGCGGTGGAGCGGCGGATCGTCGCCCTGCTGCGCAAGCCGCTCGTCTGCCCGCACGGCAATCCCATCCCGGGCCTGGACGAACTCGGGCTGCCCTTCGCCGCGACCGACGACCACGCCGGGTTGATCACGATCAGCGCGGCCGTGCTGGCCGGGGCCAGTGAGGTGGTCGTGGAGCGGATCAGCGAGCAGCTGCAGTCGGACGCCGCGATGATGCACCGCTTCGCCGGTGCCGGGGTTCTCCCCGGCCGGCTGGTCAAGCTGACGCCGCGGGAGGGCTCGGTCGAGATCACGACCGCGGACGACACGCTGCTGGCCGGACGTGACGTGAGCGACCACATCTTCGTGCGCAGCGAACCGGTCGCGCTCGTTCGGTAGTATTCACCGCAGCGAGCCACCGCAGCCTCGCCGCCCGGCGCCGGACTGAGCCGTTTCATTGGGCGCCCGCCGTGATCGAGTAGAAAGAGCACGCCGGTGGCACACGATCCGCACGGTTTCCTCAAGCATGCCCGCGTCGACACCCCTAAGCGGCCGGCGGCCGAGCGCGTGCGGGACTGGCAGCCGATCTACCTGCGCCCGAAGCGGGAAGCCGTCAACGAGCAGGCGGCACGCTGCATGGACTGCGGCGTCGCGTTCTGCCACAACGGCTGCCCGCTGGGCAACCTGATTCCGGAGTGGAACGAGTTCGTCGCTCGCGATGACTACGCGACCGCCAGCGAGCGGCTGCACGCCACGAACAACTTCCCTGAATTCACCGGCTGGATCTGCCCGGCGCCCTGCGAGGCGGCCTGCGTGCTGGCGCTCAACACCGATCCCGTGACGATCAAGCAGGTCGAGCTGACCATCGTGGAACAGGCCTTCTCCGACGGGACGGTGACTCCGCAGCTGGCAGTCGATCGCACCGGCAGGTCGGTCGCGGTCATCGGATCCGGGCCAGCAGGGCTCGCTGCCGCCCAGCAACTCACCCGTGCGGGTCACGACGTCACGGTATTCGAGCGGGACGACCGCGTCGGCGGGCTGCTGCGTTATGGCATCCCGGACTTCAAGATGCCCAAGGACGTGATCGACCGCCGGCTGGAACAGATGCACGCCGAGGGGACGATCTTCCGGCCGAGCACTCCGATCGGACCCGCCGACGCCGAGCGGCTGCGCACCGAGTTCGACGCGGTGATCCTGGCCGTCGGCGCGCTCGCGTCGCGCGAGCTGAGCACGCCCGGACGCGACCTGGCCGGCGTCCATCAGGCGATGAGCTACCTGCCGCTGGGCAACCGGGTGTTCGCGGGTGACATCGAGATCCCCGAGATCGACGCCGCGGGCAAGCACGTGGTGATCATCGGCGGCGGCGACACCGCGGCCGACTGCCTGGGCACGGCCAACCGTCGGGGCGCGCTCTCGGTGACCGTGCTGGACCACAACCCCCGGCCGGAGCCGCGGGTCGGGCTGGTCAACCCCGTCTGGCCGTCGGCGCCGAGCAGCCGGGGGGTCTCGCCCGCCCACGACGAGGGCGTGCACGAGGCCTGGTCCCGCGAGGCCGTCGAGTTCCTCGGCGACGAGAACGGCGCGGTGCGCGCCGTCGTCGTCCAGGAGGTCGAGATCGTCCGCGTGGACGGTCAGCGCGTGTTCCGGCCGGTATCCGGATCGCGCAGCGAGCTGCCGGCGGACCTCGTGCTGGTGGCGGCCGGCTTCGTCGGTACCGACGTGCCCGAGCTGCTCGACGAGCTC
>DASTXN010000066.1:0-14749 GCA_035765515.1 Jatrophihabitantaceae bacterium
GCGAGACCGCCCGCCGCGGGGGTTGGGCGGCTCGTTCCGCAAGGGGAGGATCCTATGCGAAAGACCAGATCACTACGCGTCCTCGGTTTCGTCGGCGCATTGACCGCATCGGCCGCGCTCGTGGCGACCACGGCCGCCACCACCGGTGCCTACTTCAGCGACAGTCACGACGCGACGCTGCACGCCACTTCGGGACATCTGAAGCTGGACGTTCCGAACTCGAACCTGAGCCTCGACTTCACCGGGCTGCTGCCAGCGGTCACGCCGAGCGACTACACGAGCAAGAGAATCAACTTCACGGCCGACGTAAACACGGGTACCGAGGACGTGTGGCTGGTCTTCCCGACCGACGGCTCTGCGGAGGCCTTTGTCGGCCAGCCTGATGACACTCTCAAGGGCGGCCTCGGGCGTTATGGCCACTTCGCGCTCTCGAGCAGCGGCGGGGCGCACTTCACGTCGTACAACCTCAACAACGAGGGCACCACGCCGGGCCACACCGGGCCGGTTTGCACCATCAACGGCAACGGCTGGGGCGGCAGCAACGTCCAGGCGACCGACAAATCCGACACCTCTGTGCCGTTCTGCGCGCCATCCAACGTGATCTTGTTGCAGTCTGGTCTCGCCAATGGCCAGTCCGGCTGGGCCGACCTGACCTTCGGCTACACAAAGATCATGACCGACCAGGTCCCCCAGCAGGACCAGAGGGTCAACTTCAAGATCGTCGCGACACAGCACGGTGTGCGGCCTGACGACCAGAACGTCAGCCTGCAGCCGTAAGCCGTGCATGGGTGGGGCAGTGGAGGGCTGCCCCACCCACTGCGGAAGTAGCAGCACGAAAGGAAGCACATGCATCGCGCGAAGCGACCGTTCCAGCTGCGTCGGATCGCCTTTGGGCTGGCCGCGCTGCTCGCCCTGGCCGTGATCGGCACTGCCTCTGCCCTTTACGCGCAGGGCTACCGCGCGTACGTCGTCCACACCGGCTCGATGTCCCCGACCTACCGGCCGGGCTCGCTGGTGATCGACCGTCCCGCCGACGGGCGCTACCACCGGGGCGAGGTGATCACCTTCCGGCACAGCGAGGGCAACGACGATCTGGTCACTCACCGCGTGGTCGCCGTGACACCGCAGGGCATCCATACCAAGGGCGACGCGAACCGCACCCCCGACGTCTGGACGATCCCGGCGGATCAGGTCCGCGGGAGCGTGATCGGAGGGATGCCGTATCTGGGCTTCCTGATGGTCTACCTGCAGCAGCCACGCGGCGTCGCCTCGGTCGCCACGATCAGCATCTCCCTGGTACTGCTGTGGGGCCTCTTCTTCGCGCCCCACGAAGCCTCCGCGACGAACCGCCGCGAGCCCCGGCCCGCGACGATCTGACAAGGTTGCCCGGTTTTGTTCCTATAGACACAGAACGTACATCCGTGCATATCACCTGATCAGGCCCACGTCTTGCGGCCTCGGTTTGACAAGCAATTCCGCACGCGCCGAACATCATCATCAACCGACGCGGGGGGGGTCATTTCAGTCGTCGGTCGGCGAACGTGGGGGATGATGCCGCGAATGAGAGCGGTGTTCGAATGCTTGTCGCGTGTCTCCCACCCGTCGCAGTTCCAATGGCCGAACCTTCCGGCACTCGCTGGAAGCGGAGTCGGGTAAGGGTCGTGCCCAACAAGGGGCCACGACCGGGGGAAAGGGAACGCAAATGAAGAAGATCAAGGGACGCACACTCGCGCTCACAGTCGCGGGCGGTGCAGCCATCGCACTCGTGGCGGGCACCGGTGGCGCAGTCGCTAGCAGCCTCATCCACGGCGACGACATCGCGCCGGGCACGATCACCGCCACGAACCTGGCGCACAACACGATCACCAAGGGCAAGATCGGGTCCCAGGCAGTAGGTTGGTCCGAGCTCACCTCCGGCGTGCGGAACCTCATCAACCAGAACTCCGGCACCAAGACCCCGGCCGGTGTCGCCGGACCCGCCGGTCCGCAGGGACCGGCCGGCGCTCCCGGTGCCCCCGGTGCCCCCGGTGCCCCCGGTGCCCCCGGCGCCACCGGCCCGGCCGGGCTCACCGGAGCCATCTACCGCGTGGAGAACTATGAGAACGGCGGCGGCGGCAGCGCGACCGTGGCCTGCGCCAACACCGACGCCGAATCGCAGAATTACATCGCCATCGCAGGTGGCGTTCAGGGCAGCACGGTGGACACCCAGTCCGACGACAGCTTCGAGGTCACGTCCTCGTTCCCGGGCCGCATGGACTGGACCACCAACACGCCGAAGCCGAACCGTCTCGACGGCTGGATCATTCTCGGCAACGGCAAGTACACCAGCACGCTGAAGGTGTGGGCGCTGTGCGTGCCCAAGGTCGACATCCCGGTTCAGCAGGTGGACCTCGACAACTGAGGGCACGGCCCACTCAGCTAGTCACAGCAGAACTACCGTGGGCGGGTGGGGACATCGTCCCCGCCCGCCCACGGTGGTTAAGGCGAAGAACCGTTACCGGCGGGCGAAGCGCCAGGCGGCGGGGAAGGCGCACGCGGCGATCGCGATCTTGATCGCGTCCGTCGCGAGGAACGGACGCACGCCAAGCTTGAACGCCTCGCTGGCCGAGACGTTAAGGTCAGCGGCGAGCCATGCCGTCCCGATCGCATAGATCACGAGGCTGCCGAGCACGAACAGCAGCACTGTGGTCGCGACGTGCCGGTCGGCACCCCGCTTGGCCAGCGCACCGACAATGCCGGCCGCGACCACGAAGCCGATGATGTAGCCGAACGACGGGTCGTGCCAGCCATGCGAGTGTCCGGCGAACCACGGCACCCCGGCCATACCCGCAGCGAGGTACACCAGCATCGACAGCAGCCCGCGGCCGGTTCCGAGCGCGGCGCCGACGACGAGCACCGACAGCGTCTGCAGGGTGAACGGCACCGGCGACAGCGGCGTGGTGATGGCGACCTGGGCGGCGAGACCGGTCAGTCCGGCGCCACCGGCGACGAGCGCGACGTCACGCGTCAGCGCGCCGGGCACCAGGTCGGCGAGAACGATGCGGTTGGAGACAGCTGCTGCAGTGGACATCCATGCTCCTAGTCGGAAAACCGTCAGACCCGGCCAATAGCCTTCGCAGAACCGTTCGAGCGTAGCGAGTGCGCGATACTGGGAGCCGAGGAGGTGGCGCAGATGACTTCGACAGTTCACCACGATCACCTGCTGACTCTCGACGAGTGGGACGCGTTGCCGGACGAGGACGTGTACCGCAAGGCCGAACTCGTGGAGGGGGTATTGCAGATGGCACCGTCGGCGGTGAGCCGTCACCAGCGGCTGGCTAAACGTCTTGCGACACAATTGGACGCACAACTGCGCGCAGCGGGACTGGAGTCGGTCGCTGACGTGGACGTCGTACTCGTCGCCGCTGACCCGCCCACCGTGCGCTGTCCGGACCTGCTCGTAACCACGATCGCACGGCTCGATGAGGGCCCGAAGCGATTCGTGGCCGCCGACATCGTGCTTGTGGTCGAGATCGTCTCCCCCGGCTCGCGACGCGTCGACCGCATCATGAAGCTGGCCGATTACGCCGACGCGGGCATCCTGAACTATTGGATCGTCGACATCGATGACGCCGACGGATCCGTGACCCTCGACGCCTTCCGTCTGGCCGAGGGCCGGTATGAACCCGTCCTCACCACCGCGACCGGCACCGTCACGCTGGACGAGCCCGCCGCGGTGACGATCGACCTGGCCGCCCTCGTCCCCTGACGAAGCGACTCCCCTGAGTCAGCGGACGCCGGCGGGGACGGCCTCGGCCGGGGGCTGCGCTGCACGGCGCATGTGTTCCGGACGCGCGAAGCACAACGCCGCGATCAGCCCGATCACGAGGACGGCAGCGGGAAGCAGCAGCGCCTCGCCCATCGCAGAGCTGAACGGGGCCTGCAACACCTCGGGCAGTCGTCCCGACGTGCCGGCACCGCCGCCGGACGGGATCCCGTGCGCGCTCAGCCGCGACTGGATCAGCACCGCGATCGCGGCGGTACCGAGCACGGCACCGACCTGCCGCGTGGTGTTGTAGATGCCCGAACCGGCACCGGCCTGGCTCATCGGCAGGTTGCGCGTCGCGGTCGTCGACAGCGGCGACCACATGAACCCGTTGGCGATGCCGAGCAGCGCGACCGGAAGCTCCAGCTGCCAGATCGCCTGGTGCGGCGACATCACGGCGGCCAGCCAGACCAGCGAGGCCGGGAAGCAGATCAGCCCGATGCCCGCGACGTACCGGGGGTGGACCCGGTCGGACAGCTTGCCGACGAACGGCGCCAGCACGCCGGAGAGCACCGCCATCGGGATCAGCAGCAGCGCCGAGCGCGTCGGCGAAAGGCCCTCGACGGCCTGCGCGTAGAACATGATCGGGAATGCCATCGCGATGATGCCGAAACCGACCGTGGTGATCGCGGCGTTGGCCAGCGAGAAGTTCCGGTCGCGGAACAGGCTCAGCGGCACCAGCGGTTCGCGCGTGTTCAGTCGTTGCCAGATAAGGAACACGGCCAGCACGGCGACGCCGGCGATGATCGCGCCCCAGACCGCGGCGTTCCAGTGGTAGGTCTGCCCCTCCTGGATCCCGAACACCAGCAGGAACATCCCGATCGCGCTGAGCACGACGCCGGGGATGTCAAAGCTGTGCGAGTGCGTCGGCAGGGTCGGCACGAAGACGACGGCGAGCACGAACCCGACCACGCCGACCGGCACGTTGATGAAGAAGATCCACTCCCAGCCGAGCCCGTCCACCAGGACACCGCCGAGGATCGGGCCGACGAGCGTCGCCACGCCGGCGACCGCGCCCCACGCGCCCATCGCCTGGCCGCGCTTGGTCGCCGGGAAGACGCGGGTGATCACGGCCATCGTCTGTGGCGTCATCATCGCCGCGCCGAGGCCCTGCACGACGCGCGCGGTGATCAGCTGCTCGATGCTGCCGGTGAAGCCGCACCACAACGAGCTCAGCGTGAACACCGTCAGCCCGAGCAGGTACAGCTTCTTCGGGCCGATACGGTCACCGAGCCGTCCGGTGATGAGCAGCGGGACGGCGTAGGCGAGCAGGTACGCGCTCGTCACCCACAACACGTCGTTCTCGCCGGCGTGCAGCTTGTCGCCGATCGTCGGCGTCGCGACGGACACGATCGTGCTGTCGACGAGGATCATGAAGAAGCCCAGACACAGCGCCCACAGCGCCGGCCACGGACGGATCTGCTGCTGGGTGCCGTCGGGGGTCACGGTCTCGGCCATTCCAGGTCCTTGCTCTCGAGTCGATCGACGAGCCGGGACAGCCAGTCCCGCTCGGTTGCGTACATCGCGCGCTGGTAGTCGTTCTCCAGCCAGTACGCCTCGGGGATATCCATGTCCCGGGCCCCGGCCAGCCAGGCATCCAGCTCGGCGATGGTTCCGTTCAGGTTGGTGATCCGCATCCGCAGGTGCTCGACGACCTCGGCCCGGTCGATGTTGTGCGCCTCGGCCAGTGCGACCGGGAAGGCCGGGAATTCGTTCACCGGGGTCCGGATCAGATCCGCCACCCGTTTAGTCAACGCCTCGCGTCCGACATCGGTGATTGCGTACGTCGTTCGCTCGGGACGCTTTCCGGCGCGGTCGGTGCCGAGCGCCTCGACGAACTCGTGATCCATCAGGCGCTCGACGGTGTGATACAGCGACCCGGGACGCACCTTGACGATGCGGTCCTCGTGCCGCTCGATGAGCAGTTGGTACATCTCGTACGGGTGCATGGGCCGCTCGTTGAGCAGCGCCAGCACCGAGATGCCCAGCGGCGTCATGCTCATCCCGATGCTCCTTGCGGATCAGTCCGTACTGAATATTCCGCGCGGAACATTACGGCAGGGCTGCGTGTCGCGGCAAGTCGGGTTTCGCGATCACGACCGGGTTGGCCGGCCGGCACGTTGCAACCGGACGCCATAGGCAGGGGCGTTCCGGCCCGGCGCGATCGGGCGGGCGCCGTCAGGCGGCAGGGGCGTTCCGACCCGGCGCGATCGGGCGGGCGCCGTCAGGCGGCAGGGGCGTTCCAGCCCGGCGCGATCGGGCGGGCGCCGTCAGGCGGCGGGGGCGTTCCAGCCCGGCGCGAACGCGTCCAGCCAGGCCCGTCCGTCCGCGGGCAGCGTGCCGTGCTCATCCGCGACACGCGCCCACCCGACCACCGCCTGCTGGAACTTCGCCGGGTTGTAGACGTCCTCCTCGAAGCTGAACATCCCATCGCCCGCGTAGAAAAGCCGCGTGTAGTTGGACGCTTCGTGTGCGCTGCCGTCACCGGGATCGCGCAGCAGGTTGCGCACCTCGCAGACGATCCAGCCGCGTTCCGGATCCAGCACCGACCACGCCACCGGGAACGATGGCATCACGTTGCCGGGAAAGGCGGTCATGGTCCGCAGCGCCCAGCGCCGGATCTGCTCGCGCCCGGTGAACGAGCCGTAGCAGTGCTCGCTGTACGTGGCGTCCTCGGTGAACAGGTCGACGAACAGGTTCCAGTCGCCCGAGTCCGCCGCGCGCTGCACCGTGTCCTGGTAGTGCTGGAATCCCGCCTGCAGTTCCGCGCGCGTGTACGCCATACCCGGGAAACTACAACACGTTCTACTCAGCCGTCTTTCCCCACGCTTCGACCAGAATCAGGCCCGGAAATTGGTCGGGGCGTGGGGAAGCGGGCAGTACGGACGCTTAGAGGGGCAGTTCCTCGAGCATCTCGGTGACCAGGGCGGCGATCGGCGAGCGCTCCGAGCGGGTCAGCGTGACGTGCGCGAACAGCGGGTGGCCGCGCAGCGTCTCGATCACCGCGGCCACGCCGTCGTGCCGGCCGACGCGCAGGTTGTCCCGCTGCGCGACGTCGTGGGTCAGCACCACGCGCGAGCCGGTGCCGATGCGCGAGAGCACGGTGAGCAGCACGTTGCGCTCCAGCGACTGCGCCTCGTCCACGATGACGAATGAATCGTGCAGGCTGCGTCCACGGATGTGCGTAAGCGGGAGCACTTCGAGCATGCCGCGGTCGAGCACCTCGTCCATCACGTCCGCGGAGACGAGCGCGCCGAGGGTGTCGAACACGGCCTGCGCCCAGGGCGCCATCTTCTCGTTCTCACTCCCCGGCAGGTAGCCGAGTTCCTGGCCGCCGACGGCGTAGAGCGGACGGAACACGACGACCCGCTTGTGCAGCCGCCGCTCCAGCACCGCCTCCAGACCGGCGCACAGGGCGAGCGCCGACTTGCCGGTGCCGGCGCGTCCGCCGAGGGAGACGATCCCGATCTCCGGGTCGAGCAGCAGGTCGAGCGCGACGCGCTGTTCGGCCGAGCGCCCGTGCAGCCCGAACGCCTCGCGGTCTCCGCGCACCAGCTGCACCTGCTTGTCCGGCGTGACGCGGGCAAGCGCCGAACCCTTGATCGAGTGCAGCACCAGGCCGGTGTGGCAAGGCATGTCCGCTACGGGCTCGAAGTCCGGCGTCTCGACCAGCCCCAGCAGCTCGCCGTCGTACAGCGCGTCGACCGTCTCGGCTTGGACGTCCACCTCCGCCATTCCGGTCCACCCGACCGAGTCGGCGACCGGGTGCATGCGGTACTCGTCCGAGGGAAGGCCCACGGACGCGGCCTTGACCCGAAGCGGCATGTCCTTGGTGACGAGCATGACGTCGTCGCCGTCACCGGCCAGGTTCAGCGCGACGGCAAGGATGCGCGAGTCGTTGCTGTCCACGCGGAACCCTGCCGGCAGCGTGGAGAGGTCCGAGTGGTTCAGCTCGACGCGCACCGTGCCGCCCTGGTCACCTATCGGGACCGGCGCGTCGAGGCGCCCGTGCTCGATGCGCAGGTCGTCCAGCACCCGCAGCGTCTGCCGCGCGAACCAACCCAGCTCGGGATGATGCCGCTTGCCCTCCAGCTCGCTGATCACGACGAGCGGCAGCACCACCTCGTGCTCTGCGAAGCGGCCGAGCGCACCCGGGTCGGACAGCAGCACGGACGTGTCGAGCACGAACGTGCGCCTGGTGGGTTCGGTGGTGTGCGTACGGCTAGCGGTCACGGATCGCTCCTGACGTCGGTACCAGGCGCTGCGGCGCGCGCGTGCGCGGTCACTGCGCAGTCGGGGCTCCGGGCGTTCCGTGCCGGTGACGGCGAGGACGCGCCGGCGTCCCCTCTCGCTGGTATCAACCACCGTCGCGGGACCTCCGGGACGGGCCGAATAGGTCGACCCGTCGCCGCCGACGGTACGTCCGCGCGCGGCGTGATCCGGCAAGGCGCGCTGGCGTGTCGGGTGCTGGTCCGGCGCCCGGTTCGTGGCGACGGAGCATGGCGACACGCCGGTGGCCGGGCGGCAGCGTCGCCACGCACTGGTCAGCGAGGAGGCGCGGAGTCGGTCCCTGCCTCGGTCGGACGCGACTCGTCGGCGCCCCACTGCGACCACGAGCCGGGATACAGCGCCAGCTCGGTGTACCCGGCCAACGTCATGGCGAGCAGGTCGTGGCACGCGGTCACGCCCGAGCCGCAGTACGCGATCGCGCCGCCTGCCGCGTCCGCGAAACGCTCGCGCAGCGCGTCCGGTTCGAGAAATCTGCTTTGCGCATCGAGGTTTCCGGTCCACGGCGCGCTGCGTGCTCCGGGGACGTGGCCGGGCCGCGGATCGATCGTGTCCTCCCCGTGCGCGTACCGCTCGGCGCTGCGGGCGTCGAACACGGCGGCGCGCGACGCGGCCAGGTCGTCGGCGCTGACGAACCGGTCGGACGGCCACGGCCGCGGCGCGCGCTCGGCCGGAACCGGTATCGGCACTTCGGTGTCGAGCTCGCCGTGCCGATCCGTCCAGGCCGCGAGACCGCCGTCCAGGACGGCCGCCGGCTCGCCGATCGCGTGCAGCAGCCACCACAGCCGGGCCGCGACAGAGCCTCCCGCGTCGTCGTACGCGACCACCGGACGTCCCTCGACGATGCCCTTGCGCGCGAGCGCGGCGGCGAACGCGGCCTCGGTCGGCAGCGGATGCCGTCCGGCCTGCGGGCTCGCGGGCGCGGACAAGTCGGTGTCGACGTCCAGCCACACGGCACCGGGAATGTGTCCCTCGCAGTAGGCGTCCCAGCCCGATCGCCGGTCCAGGTACCAGCGCACGTCGACGACCTGCACCTCGTCCAGGTGCTCGGCCAGCCAGTCGGCCGGAACGAGAGGCCCGAAGTCAGCCGCCATAGCGGCGCTGCCGGGTGCCGTAGTCGCGCAGCGCGCGCAGGAAGTCGATCTTGCGGAAGTCGGGCCAGAGCGCGTCGCAGAAGTAGAACTCGGAGTGGACGGACTGCCACAGCAGGAAGCCCGAAAGCCGCTGCTCCCCCGACGTACGGATGACCAGATCGGGATCCGGTTGTCCTTTGGTGTAAAGGTGTTCCGCGATCTGGTCGACGTCGATCACCTCGGCGAGCTCCTCGATCGACGTGCCCGCGGCTGCGTGTTCCTGCAGCAGCGAACGGACCGCGTCGGCGATCTCGCGGCGCCCCCCGTAGCCGACCGCGATGTTGACGGTGAGCCCGTCGCGCTCGGCCGTCCGTTCGACCGCCTTCTTGACCGCTTCGGCAGTCTCGGCGGGCAACAGGTCCAGCGCGCCGACCGCGTTCACCCGCCACGGCCGGCCGGGCGCGGACAGCTCCTCAGCCACTCCCGCGATGATCCGCAGCAGCGGCTCGAGCTCGGCACGCGGGCGACGCAGGTTGTCCGTGGACAGCAGCCACACGGTCACGTGCGCCACGCCCGCCTCGGTGCACCAGTCGAGCAGGTTGGCGATGTGCTGCGCCCCGGCCACGTGGCCCTGGCTGACGTCCTCGAATCCCGCTGCGCGCGCCCACCGGCGGTTGCCGTCGATCATGATCGCGACGTGCTGCGGGACGGGCAGACCGTCCAAGTGCGCGCGCAGCCGACGTTCGTAGATCGAGTAAACGGCGCCGCGCAGGTCCACGACTGCCAACCATAGCTCGCACCGGCGGAGCTGTAGGAGCCGTCGGCGAGAGCTCACAGCGCCGGCCAACCTACGGTGACGTAACCTTGGTCGATGTCGACTACCCAGCCGACCCCCGCCACGCCGGCGGCAGCGATCGCGGCCGCCGTCACGGACCTGAAGCCGCGGCTACGCGGCTGGCTGCACGCCTATGCGGCGGCCGTCTCGTTCGCGTCCGGGGCCGCGCTGATCACCGTCGCGGCCGTGATGCGGGGTGGTCCTGCCGGTGCGAGCACCGGTGTCTACGCCGCGACCGTCACCCTGCTGTTCGGCACTTCCGCGCTGTATCACCGGCTGAACTGGAGCCCCCGCGGCCACGCCGTGATGAAGCGGCTCGACCATTCGATGATCTTCGTGTTCATCGCCGGGACGTACACGCCGATCGCGGTGCTGACCCTGCCGCGGACGGCATCGATCGCGGTGCTGACCGTGGTCTGGGTCGGCGCGCTGTTCGGCGTCGCCCTGCAGTCGGCCTGGCCGTCGGCGCCACGCTGGCTGTCCGTGCCGTGTTACGTCGCGCTGGGCTGGGTGGCCGCGTTCGTGTTCCCCGACCTGTTGCACAACGCGGGCGTCGCTCCGTTCGCGCTGATCGCCGCCGGCGGTGTCATCTACACGCTCGGCGCCGTCGTCTACGGGCTCAAGCGCCCCAACCCGTGGCCGGGCACGTTCGGCTTCCACGAGGTCTTTCACCTGTGCACGCTGGTGGCCGCGTTGTGCCACTACGTCGCGATCTGGCTCGCCGTCTTCAGCTGACCCGCGTCACCGCGTCCGCGCCAAACTGCTCGATGATCATCGCCTGTCTGCAGTCTCTTGACATCTGTGTAATGTTGTAATCAGTACACAGACGTAAGGAGCTTGACTATGAATGCAGAGCAGGAAGTTCCGCACGGACGGCGCGGCGGCGGCCATACGCACGGCGGACGGGGCGGGCACGGCGGCCCGCGCGGGCGTGGCTTCGGCCGTCCGGGCGGCTGGCAGCAGGCCGACCTCCCGCCGGCCGACGACGCCGCGGAATGGCTGGCCGGACGGCTGCCGGACGACTGGTTCGTCGGCGCGCCGGCGGTGACCGTCGACCGCGAGGAGATCATCGTGACCGGCGAGCTGGCCGCCCCGGAGGCGCCCGGCGAGGCCGCGGCGCTGGGACGCATCAGCCGCTTCCGCGAGGACACCCGCGAGGCGCGCATGCAGATCGCTGACGAGGCCGAGGCGCGGTACCGACGCAAGGTCGCGTGGGGCGCATCCATCGGCGACACCCGCCAGTTGTTCACGCACCTGGCCGTGCCCGTGATGACCCGGCTGCGCCAGGACGAACGGCGCGTGCTGGACACGCTCGTAGACGCCGGCGTCGCGCGCTCGCGTTCGGACGCCCTCGCGTGGTGCGTCACGCTCGTGGGCGAGCACACCGACGAGTGGCTGGCCAACCTGCGCGAGGCGATGAGCGAGGTCGACAAGCTGCGCGCCCAAGGGCCTGACCTCTAGACCGCGGTACGGCCCACGCGAGTGGCGCACTAAGCCTTCGAGTGGCGCGATATATCGCGCCACTCGACGGGAAAACGCGCCACTCGCGAGTGCAGTTCGGCTCAGATCGGATCAGCTCAGCAGCGCGCGGGACAGGTCGTCCGCGGACGTGACAGGCCGGTCGCACACCATGCCGCGGCATACGTACGCGGCAGCCGCGCCGTCCACCAGCGGGCGGTCGGCCAGCAGTGGGACGCCGGGCGCGTCAGGCGCACCGGACACGACGACCGCGCCCGGCGGCCGCGCCGACCAGGCCGTGTCCGTCAACGGTCCGCCGGCCGGCTCGCCGACGACTGCCACCTGAACGGGCCCGGCGAGCAGTCCCTCGGCGGCACTCAGCGCCCAGCCGAAGAAACGCGGCTGCTGCCCGGCGAACTGCGCGACGCCGCTCACCGCCGCCTCCGCGGCACTGCGGTGCGCGAGCGAACCGGTCAGCGCCGAGTAGGTCAGCAGCGCGTTGATCAGCGCCGACGACCCGGACGGCGCGGCGTTGTCGGTCGGGTCCTTCGGCCGGCGCACGAGCTGCTCGGCGTCGTCCGCGGTGTCGAAAAACCCTCCCCCGGCGGCTACGCCCCCACTGCCGGGGGGACCCCCACTCCCGGCGGCTACGCCCCCACTCCCGTCACTGTCGGCGAAGTGCGCCAGCGCGAAATCGAGCAGCTCGCCGGCGGACGTGAGCCAGCGAGCATCGCCGGTCGCCTGATGCAGCATGAGCAGGCCGTCCGCGAGGTCGCCATAGTCCTCGGCCACCGCGAGCGCGGTGCCGACGACGCCGCCGCGCGACGTGCGACGCAGCCGGCCGTCGACCAGGTGGACAGCCAGCACCAACTCGGCGGCGCGTACCGCCGCGGCCACGTAACGCGGCTCGACCAGCACGACGCCGGCCTCGGCAAGCGCCGCGATCGCGAGGCCGTTCCACGCAGCGATCACCTTGTCGTCGCGGGCCGGTTGGGGACGGGTGGTGCGCGCTGCGAGGAGCAACCCGCGCCACTCGGCGAACTCGGCAGGATCAGCGGGATCGTGCCGCAGCTGCAGCGTCGAGGCGCCGTGTTCGAACGTCCCGGACGGCGTCACCGAGAACAGCTCGGCCGCCGCATCGGCGCGATCGCCGAGCACGTCAGCCAGTTGCGCCGGCGTCCAGACGTAGGTGAGCCCCTCGACCCCCTCGGTGTCGGCGTCCAACGCGGACGCGAAACCGCCTTGTGGCGTAAGCAGATCGCCTAGCAGAAAGTCCGCGGTCTCGCGCGCCACACGCTCCCCCAGCGCGGAACCGGTGAGCCGTGACCAGTGGACGTACGCGCGCAGCAACAGCGCGTTGTCGTAGAGCATCTTCTCGAAGTGCGGGACCACCCAACCGGCGTCGACCGAGTAACGCGCGAAGCCCCCGCCCAGCTGGTCGTACATGCCGCCGCGCGCCATCGCCTCGAAGGTTTGCGTCGCGACCTCGAGCGCCGCGGGCGAACCGGTGCGCTCGTGCTGGCGCAGCAGGAACTCCAGCGCCATCGACGGCGGGAACTTCGGCGCGCCACCGAAGCCGCCGTTGACCCGATCGGCTTGACGCAGCAACGTCTCGGCCGCACCGTCCAGGAGTTCGGCCGTGGGCGCCGGGCCGGGGGTGGACGTCAGAGCCGCCGAGGCGAGCGCGGACACCACGCGCTGGCCCGCCGCGAGGACCTCGTCGCGGTCGCGCTGCCACGCCTGAGCCACCGAGAGCAGCAGCGAGGTGAACTGCGCGCGTGGGAAGAACGTCCCGGCGAAGAAAGGGGATCCGTCCGGCGTGAGCAAGCACGTCATCGGCCAACCGCCCTTCCCGGTGAGCGCCGTCGTCGCATCCATGTAGACGGCGTCGATGTCCGGACGTTCCTCGCGGTCGACCTTGATGCTGACGTAGTGCTCGTTGAGGACGGCGGCCACCTGTGCGTCCTCGAACGAGTCGTGCGCCATCACGTGGCACCAGTGGCAAGCCGCGTAGCCGACGGACAGCAGGATCGGCACGTCGCGGCGGCGCGCCTCGGCGAACGCCTCGTCCGACCACTCCCACCAGTCGACCGGATTGTCCTTGTGCTGCAGCAAATACGGACTGGTCGCGTCCGCGAGGCGGTTCACCATGAGCGCGGCTCCGGCATGTCGACAGGTGACAGGTACCTGTCGACTATGCCGGAGCCTGGGTTCAGACGGTTCAGATCGGCTCGTCGTACCCGTCGCGTGGCGTGACGTAGGTGCGGCCACGCGTCCCGGCCGGACCACGCTCGATGATGTCGGTGCGGTTCCGGGTGCTCATCCAGATCAGCGTGACCAGCAACCCGATCGCTCCGACGATCATCAGGATGATCCCGATCGTGCCGAGATTGGCCCCGTTGACGTGGTCCGTGATCGCAAACTTCAAGATTGCACCAATGGCGATCAGAAACAGGCTTCCACCGATACGCATCTCGGCCTCCTTGGTCGATGTTGGATGTGTGTTACCCAGAAGCGACCGTCGGCGAAACAATCGTTATTGATCGGCGTTCAACACCTGTCCTAGGCTCGACGCCATGGCCGAGCGCAGCTTCGACGTGGTTCTCTTCGGTGCGACCGGCTTCACCGGCGGCCTCACGGCCGAGTACTTGGCCCGCCACGTCCCCGCCGGTACGCGTTGGGCATTGGCCGGCCGCGACCGCGTGAAACTCGCCGGCGTGCGCGACCGGCTCGCGGCCCACGACGCCTCGCTCGCCGCGCTGCCGCTGCTCGAGGCGGACGTCGACCGCCCCGAGTCGGTGGAGGCGATCGCGGCCGCTGCGCGCGTCGTGATCAGCACTGTCGGCCCGTACGTCCGCTACGGCGAACCACTCGTGGCCGCATGTGCCGACAGCGGCACCCACTACCTCGACCTCACCGGCGAGCCCGAGTTCGTCAACACCACCTACGTGCGCCACCACGCCCGAGCCGTGGCAACCGGCGCGCGTCTCGTGCACGCCTGCGGTTTCGACTCCGTCCCGCACGACCTCGGGGTCTACTTCACCGTCCAGCACCTGCCCGCGGATGTGCCGCTGCGGATCCGCGGCTACGTGCGGGCCCACGCCGCGTTCTCCGGCGGCACCCTCTCCTCGGCCGTCACCGCGTTCTCGCGCGGACGGGCGAACCTCGCGTCCGCACGCGCGCGCAAGGCGGCCGAATCGCACGGCGGGGACAGGCGCGCCCGCTACGTACCGGGCCGTCCGCACCGCGAACCGGTCGACTCGGGTTGGGCGCTGCCGCTGCTCGAGGCGG
>DASTXN010000067.1:0-27386 GCA_035765515.1 Jatrophihabitantaceae bacterium
GTCCACGATCTCGTCCTTCACCGGCGTCAGCCGGTCGCGTCCGGGGTAGATCACCCCACGCGAGTCGGCCACGGCGATGTCGCCGATACCGGCCGCCAGCAGGATCTTGGTGCAGGCCACGCCGGCCGCGCCGGCCCCGGAGACGACGACCCGCAGTTGCTCCAGCGAGCGCCCGGTCACCCGCGCGGCGTTGCGGAGCGCGGCCAGCACGACGATCGCCGTGCCGTGCTGGTCGTCGTGGAACACCGGGATGGAAAGGCGCTCGCGCAGCCGGTCCTCTATCTCGAAGCAGCGCGGCGCGGAGATGTCCTCGAGGTTGATGCCACCGAACGACGGGGCGATGGCCGCGACGGTCTCCACGATCTGGTCGCAGTCCGTGGTGTCCAGCACGATCGGCACTGCGTTGAGTCCGGCGAACTCGCTGAACAGCGCGACCTTGCCCTCCATCACTGGCAGCGCCGCGGCGGGTCCGATATTGCCCAGGCCGAGCACGGCCGTTCCGTCGCTGACGACCGCGACCAGGCGTGACCGCCAGGTGTAGTCGCGCGCGAGCGACGGGTCGTTGGCGATCGCGGTGCAGACCTCGGCGACACCAGGCGTGTAAGCGAGGGACAGCGACTCGCGGTCTACCAGTGGCAGCAGGCTGCGGACGGCCAGCTTGCCGCCCTCGTGCACACGAAAGACCTCGCTGTGCGGATCGAACCCCACTGCCGTAGCCCCGTTCCCTGTCTCGTCCGACGAATCTCGCCGAGGTTACGGCCGTGAGATCTGCGCTGCGCGGGGTTCACCCGGTGCCGTTCAGTCTGTCACCCCGGCACCGTAAGCGGTACCGGAAACGACGTGGTCCTGCCCACGCCGGCGCGCTCAGCGCACCCGCCGCGGAAGCCCGTCGCGCCGCACCCGCAGCACCACCCGAGCAAGCACGTCCGCGACACCGTGGACCGCGCTGTCGCCGCCGGCGGTCGCGTTGTCGGACGACAGCCACCAGCCGCCGTCCGCCTCGCGGACGGCGCGTTTGAGCACATAGCGATCAGGCATCGAGCGGTAGCGCGCGAGCACCACGTCACCCGGACGGATCGGCGCGCCGTGCCGCACGATCACCGCGTCGCCGTCGTGCAGGGTGGGCACCATCGACGGCCCGCTCACGCGCACGAACTGCCACGGCAGCACCGCCTCCCGCCCGGTCGCGAACATGAGGGCAATGCTGCCGCAAGCGCGGTACGAACCCGGTAGTAGGGTCAAAAATGCGCACCGCGATCGTCCCAACCAGGAGGTCAGACACCTATGCGACTGTTCCGTTCGAGCATCACCGCGCACGCGCACTGCGACCTGCCGTGCGGCGTGTACGACCCGGCCCAGGCCCGTATCGAGGCCGAGTCGGTCAAGGCGATCATGGAGAAGTACCAGAGCAACGAGGACCCGGTGTTCCGTACCCGGGCGCTGATCATCAAGGAGCAGCGGGCCGAGCTGGTCAAGCACCACCTGTGGGTGTTGTGGACCGACTACTTCAAGCCGCCGCACTTCGAGAAGTACCCGCAGCTGCACGACCTGTTCAACCGGGCGACCAAGGCCGCCGGTGCTGCCGGTGGCAAGGGTGCGATCGACCCGGCCGAGGGGCAGAAGCTGCTCGACCTCATCGCCGAGATCGACAAGATCTTCTGGGAGACGAAGAACGCCTGAGGGACGCGGCGATGTCCGACGCGACCGCGAAGGCCGGCTCCGCAGCGGGGCCGGCCTTCGCGACTGCCGAGCGGCTGCCCGACGACGTCGAGCTATGGCTAGTGCGCCACGGCGAGACCGAGTGGAGCGCGTCCGGCCGGCACACCGGCCGGACCGACATCGCGCTGACCGCGGCCGGCGAGCGGCAGGCACGCGCGCTGCTTCCGATGCTCTCGGAGCTCAGCCCTGCGCTGGTGCTGTCCAGCCCGCGCCGCCGCGCACTGCACACCGCCGAGCTCGCCGGCCTGCAGGTGGACGAGGTCGTCGATGACCTCGCCGAGTGGGACTACGGCAGCTACGAGGGCCGTACCAGCAACGAGATCCGGGCTGAACGTCCCGGCTGGTCACTCTGGCGTGACGGCGTACCGCCCGGTGACGGTGCGGAGACGATCGAGCAGGTCAGCGCCCGGGCCGACCGCGTGCTCACCCGCGCCTGCCGCGCGCTGGCCGACGGGCCCGTCGTACTCTTTGCGCACGGACACATCAGTCGCGTCCTCGGCGCACGCTGGATAGGCCTTCCGGCCGCCTCCGGCGCGAACCTGCTGCTCGGCACCGCCGCGCCGTCGCTGCTCAGTACGCAGTACGGCGAGCCGGTCATTGCACACTGGAACCTGCCCAACCCTGCTAGCCGTGGAGGGATTGCCCCGTGACATCGGACAGCGTGCTGCCGGACGGCGACCGCATCGACATCCGAATACCGGCCGACGGCGTCTACGTGGCGACGTTGCGCATGTGCGCCGCGAGCCTCGCCGCGCGCTGCGACCTGACGGTCGACGACATCGAGGACCTGCGCCTCGCCGTCGACGAGGCCTGCTCCCTTCTCCTGCCGCACGCCGGCCGGGCCAAGGACGACGGCGCGAACCTCGACGCGGTCTTTACCTTGCACCCCGGCGAGCTGCGCGTGCAGACGTACGTGCGGGCGGTCGACGGCGCCGTCATCGACCAGACCGGCTTCGCCTGGACGGTCCTCGGCGCACTGGCGAGCGACCTGAGCATCGAGTCCGAGGCGGACCAGCTCGGCATCACGATCACCAAGCGGCGCGAGGCAGCACTTTCGTGACGCCGGTTCCGCCGAACCACGACCCCGCCGACGACGAGCTCGATCCACGGCCCCGAGCGCTGGCGTTGCTCCTCGAGCTGCATTCGCTTCCCGAGGACAGTCCGGAGCGGGCCCGGCTGCGCGATCAACTCGTCGAGCAGCACATGCCCCTGGTGATCTACCTGGCCAAGCGGTTCTCCGGCCGCAGCGAGCCGCTGAGCGATCTGATCCAGGTCGGCGCGATCGGTCTGATCAAGGCGATCGACCGGTTCGACCCCGAGCGCAAGCTGGAGTTCTCGACGTTCGCGACGCCGACGATCCTCGGCGAGATCAAGCGCCACTTCCGCGACACCGGCTGGCTGATCCACGTGCCGCGCCGCGCGCAGGAGCTGCAGACCACGCTCAACACGGCGCGCGCCGAGCTGAGCCAGGAGCTGGGCCGTCCCCCGACGGTCGCGGAGATCTCGGCCCGCATCGACGTGGACGAGGACGCAGTGCTCGAGGCCCTGGACGCCGCGCGGGCCTATGCCGGCGTCCCGCTGGAGATCCTCACCCCGCCCGGCGAGACCGCGCCGGAGCACCCGGTGCTCGGCATCATCGACGAGGGTTTCGAGCAGGTGGAGCAGCGTGCGGTGCTGCGCGAGGTCATCTCCGAGCTGCCCGAGACCGAGCGCGAGGTGTTGCTGCTGCGCTTCGTCGCGAACAAGACGCAGACCGAGATCGCCGGCATGATCGGCGTCTCGCAGATGCAGGTGTCGCGGCTGGTGGCGCGCGGCCTCAAGCGGTTGCGCGCCAGCCTGGGCGCTCCCCCGCCGGAGGCGTGATCGATCAGCCCTCGACGTCCCGGTCCAGCGCTTCGCGCGCCGGCGGGGTGAACAGCAGGTACAGCACGGCGAGCGCGGCGACCAGGATGGGCCCGCCGTAGGCAACCCGGTGCGCCTGGAACGCGAGGCTGTAGGACACCGGCAGCGCCAGCAACTGCAGCACAAGCACCGGCGTGCGCGAGGACGGGCTCAGCCGCAGCAGGCCACGGGCGGCGAAGATCAGGAGCACCGCGCCCAGGACGGCGAAGCCGACGTCCGACATTGCACGGCCGACGCTGTCCGGGTCGCCGAACACGGTCTTGAAGATCAGCACGGCGGCTGCCGCGAGCAGCGCGAGCGCCTCCAGCGCGATGATCGCGGACGCGGCGCGCACCTGGCCCGGCGCGCGCATCGCGGCACCGTGCCTGGTCCGGTCGCGCTGCGGGCCGACGTCCTGGGTCACGCCGTTCAGGGTACCTGCGGGTAACGTGCCCGCCGTGCGCATCCTCGTCGTCGCCAATCCCCGGGCGACCGCCACGTCCGCCCGTGAGCGCGACGTGCTCGCGCACGCCCTCGGCAGCTGTGCCGGTAGCGGCGAACTGGAGATCGTCGAGACCGAGAACCGTGGTCACGCCGCGGCGCTCGCCTGCCGCGCGATGCGCGGTGGCGCGGACGTCGTCGTTGCTCTGGGCGGCGACGGCACGGTCAACGAGGTCGTCAACGGGCTGCTCACCGACGGCGTGCACGACGGCGTACCGGCACTTGGCGTGGTCCCGGCCGGCTCCACGAACGTGTTCGCGCGAGCGCTGGGCCTGCCGAACGATCCGATCGAGGCGACGGGGGCACTGCTGGACGGCCTGCGCTCGGGATCGCGCCGCCCGGTGAGCATGGGCCGGGTCGAGGACCGATGGTTCGTCTTCGCCGCGGGCATCGGCTTCGACGGCGCCATCGTCGGCGGCGTCGAGGTGCAGCGCCGCAAGGGCCGCCGGTCCACGCACCTGCTCTACGCGCGCGTCGGCCTGGCCGAGTTCGTCCGCACGGACCGGCGCCACCCGAAGGTGCACGTCGAACTGCCCGACGGGACCACGTTCGACGACGTCTACTTCGCGATCGTCGCGAACACCGATCCGTGGACTTACGCCGGCAACCGCCCGCTGCGGCCCACGCCGCAGACCGACTTCGACACCGGTCTCGGCCTGTACGCGCGGCGCCGGATGAGTGCCGCCGGGCTGCTGTTCAGCATGGCCCGGCTGTCCGGCGCGACAGCACACATCGGGCGTCGCGGTGCACATCTGGTGCAGGACCTCGACGGGCTCATCGTGCGTGCCGACGAGCCGCTGCCCGTTCAGGTTGACGGCGACTACCTCGGCACTCGCGACAAGCTCAGCTTCAGCAGCACGGCCGATGCGCTCAATGTCATCGTCTGAGGCAATTAGCCCGGTTTGCGGTATTAGTCGCTGTTACCTGCTCGACTCCGTCGGGAACACCGCGTAGCGTCGCCACGAGAAGGGCTCAGCACGGATCGGCCCGGGCCGGACCACCGCCGGCCGCACATCGCAACACCGTGAGGCGCGCGTGACGTGCCTTGCAGTGCATGCCGTAAACCTTGAATCGCGAGCCCGCTCGTGAAAGCATTCACAAGCGGCTCGGGCAGCACGAGACGTCCGGCCGTAGCAGTGCGTAACAGTGAGGAGAGCAAGCACATGGATTGGCGTCACCGCGCGATCTGCCGTGACGAGGACCCCGAGCTTTTCTTCCCGATCGGGAACACGGGGCCCGCGTTGCTTCAGATCGAGCAGGCCAAGGCGGTCTGCCGACGGTGCCCCGTTACCCAGGAATGCCTCGCCTGGGCGCTGGAAAGCGGCCAGGACGCGGGCGTCTGGGGTGGCCTGTCCGAGGACGAACGGCGCGCACTCAAGCGCCGCAACGCCCGGGCGCGCGCTCGGCTGGCCTGACCGGACAGCGATCGCAGCACCGTTAGAACCCGATCTGCCGATCACGTCTGTGGTCGGCAGACTCGCTTAACACCCGGTCAACCACCCACCCGGGGGCGGCGGCCGGTCGGCATCGTGACCTCCGCCTGCGCGCCGCTCTGGCCGTCGTCGCGGTCGCGGAACTCGACCGTTCCGCCCAGCTCCGCGGACACCAGCGTCCGGACGATCTGCATGCCCAGCCGGTCGGTGTTCTCCGCGCCACCGGCGGGCAGGCCCACGCCGTCGTCCTCGACGCGCACCTGCAGCTCACCGCGCTCACGCTTGGCCGTGACCGTGACCGCGCCGGCGCGGCCGTCCGGGAATCCGTGCTCCAGCGCGTTCTGCACCAGTTCGGTCAGGACCAGCACGAGCGGGGTGGCCCGTTCCACCGGTACGTCGCCGAAGGTCCCCGCGCGGGCCAGCCGCACCCGGGCCGAGGAGCCCATGACGTCCGAGAGCATGACGAGCAGCCGGTCCACGATGTCATCGAAGTCGACCTCCTCGTCGATCGAGGACGACAGCGTCTCGTGCACCAGCGCGATGGACGCGACCCGGCGCATCGACTCCTCCAGTGCCAGCCGCGCCTCCGCGCCCGGCACCCGGCGCGACTGCAGCCGCAGCAGGGCGGCCACCGTCTGCAGGTTGTTCTTCACGCGATGGTGGATCTCGCGGATCGTCGCGTCCTTGCTCATGATCTGACGGTCCCGGCGCCGCAGCTCGGTGACGTCCTGGATGAGCACGAGCGCGCCCAGCATCTCGCCGCGCGGGCGCAGCGGGATCGCACGGAACAGCACGGTGGCACCGCCGCCCTCGACTTCGATGCTGGCCGGCTGGCCGCCGTCGATCGCGGCCGCGACCGCGTCGGCAAGATCGCTGGCGTCGAACGGGTCGTCGGCGATGGCGCTGGTCAGCATGTCGATCGGCTCGCTGAGCACGCTGCCGGTCACGCCGAGCCGGGTGAACGCGGACAGCGCGTTCGGGCTCGCGTAGATGATCGTGCCGTCCGGTTCGAGCCGCATCACGCCGTCGCCGACGCGCGGGCCGCCGCCCTCCTCGACGCCTTCGTCCGGGCCGGGGAACGTGCCGTCGGCGACCATGGCGCCCAGGTCGGCCGCGGTCTGCAGGTAGACCAGCTCCAACTGGCTGGGCGTGCGCACGCTGGCGAGGTTGGCGTCCTTGCCGAGCACCGCGATCACCTCGCCGCCCTCCGGGCCGCGGATCGGGATCGCCTCGCGGCGGATGGGCAGGTCGCCCTCCCAGTCCGGTTCGACCTCGCGGAACAGCCGGCCCTCGGTGAAGGCGGTGCGCAGCGGGAGCGCGCGCTCGCCGTAGATGTGTGCGCCCACCTGATCGTGCAGGTACGCCGTCGGCCCGGTCGTGGGGCGGCACTGGGCGACGCACAGGAACCCCGGGACGCTGCCGCTGTCCCCGTCGGGCAGCGCGACCGGGATCCACAGCAGCAGGTCGGCGAAGGCGAGGTCGGACAGCAGCTGCCACTCCCCAACCAGGCGCTGCAGATGCTGCACCTGCTTCTCGGACAGGTTGGTTCGCAGCTGCAGGACGTCTGACAGGGCCGACACGCGCTTAGCCTGCCACGCCGGGCGTCCCGCCAAACCGCGACCCTCAGGACACGGGACGCAGCCGCACCTCGACCGTCAGGCCACCGTCCGGGTTCGCCTGGGCCTGGACGGAACCGCCGTGCGCGGCGACGATCGAGCGCACGATCGTCAGCCCCAGGCCGACACCGCCGCCGTGATCGAGGCGGTCGCCGGCCTGCCTGCGGAACGGCTCGAACAGCGCCGGCACCTGGTCGGGGTCGAGCACGGGCCCGGTGTTGACCACGGTCAGGCAACCGGGTTCGCGCGTGGACACCCGCACCCAACCGTTCGGTGCGTTGTACTTCACCGCGTTGCTGATCAGGTTGACGACCAGCCGTTCCAGCAACGGCTCCTCGCCCACGACGGTCACCGGTTGTGCATCCAGCTCGAGCGCGACCCCGCTGCGCTCAGCGGCCGGGCGCAACTGCTCGGCCGCCTCGGTCACGGCGACGTCCAGCCGTTGCGGTCCGGACGACGCCATCCCGCGCTCGGTCTCGGCAAGCACCAGCAGGCCCTCGACCAGCTTCTCGTTGCGCTCGTTGGTGGCCAGCAGCTGCCGGGTCAGCAGCGCGAGCTGCTCGCCGGTCAGCGCGCCGTCGGCGAGGCTCACCTCGATCAGGGCGCGCTGAGTGGCCAGTGGCGTCCGCAGCTCGTGCGAGGCGTTGGACGCGAACCGGCGCTGCGCCTCGTAGCCCTCGGCCACCCGCGCGAGCATCGCGTCGATCGCCTCGGCGAGCAGTCGGGTCTCGTCCCGCGGGCCTGTCGCGTTCACCCGCAGTCCCAGGCTGGTCGGACCGAACCGGCCGACGGTGTCCGTCATCGCCCGCACCGGTCGCAATGCCCAGCGCGCCAGCAGCCAGCCCAGCACGATCAGCAGGATCGACACGACAGCGAGTTCGAGCAGCCCCTCGAGCGGGTTGAACCCGGTGCCGAACAGTCGTGATCCGCATGCGCCGTTGCCGAAGTCCTGCCACCACGAGTTGGAGCAGATGACCATGCCGTACTGGGCCTGGCGCACGACGTTGCGGCCGGTGTGCAGCGCCCACGTGAAGTACCAGTAGCCGACGACGCAGGCCAGCATGAGCAGCAGCACGATGCGCCACCGCGGGGTGAGGCGCATCAGCCGTCCCCGAACCGGTAGCCGACCTTGGGCACGGTGTGCACCACCGGCGGGTCGCCCAGCTTCTTGCGCAGCGTCATCACGGCGACTCGCACCGCGTTCGTGAACGGGTCTGCGTGCTCGTCCCAGGCCTGCTCCAGCAGCGTCTCGGCACTGACCACGTGCCCGGCGCGCTGCATCAGGACCGTCAGCACCGCGAACTCCTTGGGCGTCAGGTCGAGCAGCGCGCCGTCGCGGAACGCGCGGTGCCGCGGGACGTCCAACTCGACGCCGGCGTGTTCGATCACCGGCGCGATGCGCGCGGCCGGACGGCGGGCGAGCGCCTGCACCCGCGCCACCAGTTCGGCGAACGCGAACGGCTTGGTCAGGTAGTCGTCCGCGCCCAGGCCGAGTCCGTCCACGCGGTCGCGGATCCCGCCGGCCGCGGTCAGGATCAGGATCCGGGTGCCGAGCGAGGCGTCGACGATCCAGCGGCAGACCTCGTCACCGCTGCGCCTGGGCATGTCTCGATCCAGCACTGCCACGTCGTAGCTGTTCACGCCGAGCCGCTCCAACGCCGCCTCGCCGTCGTAGCAGACATCGACGGCCATCGCGCGCTTGCGCAAGCCGTCGGCCACGGTGTCGGCGAGCAGTCGCTCGTCGTCGGCAAGCAGCACACGCACGATGTCGATCTCCGGATGTTGGATGCGGCGTCGATCATGACGGCCCGGATATAAGCGCGCCATAAGCGAGGCGCTTACCGCGACGATAGCGGGCCTTGATCAGGCTCCGTGGCCATGATGCAGACCTCCTCCCCGCGCACGTCCCGACCGACCTATTCGGCGCCCACGATGTACGGCAACCGCAGGTACGGGCTGTGGTTGCTCGGCACGGCGCTGGTGGCAGTGGTCGCGGTGCTGTGCGTGGTGGGGATCGTCACGGTGCACTTGCTGAACGACGACACCCGCCGGCAGTACCTGTCCAGCAACGGCTGGCCCACGATCGGCCAGGGCGCGTACCGCCTGGGCGACGACGATCCCGCGGCCAGTCCGAACGAGCAGCCGGTGCCGATCGCGAGCCTGGCCAAGGTGATGACTGCCTACGTGGTACTCGCCGAGCACCCGCTGCACGACGGCTCGGACGGCTTCACGTTTACCGTGACGGCGCAGGACGTGGCCGACACCGAGCGGCGCCGGGAGCGCGACGAGTCCCTGGTCAGCGTGGCAGCGGGCGAGCAGCTCAGCGAGCGGCAGGCGCTGGTGGCCATGATGCTGCCGTCGGCGAACAACGTCGCGGTCATGATCGCCAAACACGTGTCCGGCAGCGTTACCTCGTTCGTCGCGCAGATGAACCGGACCGCCGACCGCCTCGGCATGGACGCGACGACGTACACCGACCCGAGCGGCTTCGACGCGACGACCGTGTCGACTGCGACCGATCAGCTGATCCTCGCGGAGAAGGCCGCTGACGTGCCGGTGCTGGCCCGAATCATGGCCACGCCCAGCTACGAGTTGCCGGTCGCCGGCACGGTGCACAACACCGACACGCTGCTCGGCTCGGGCGGCTTCGTGGGCATGAAGACCGGTTCGGACGACGCCGCCGGCGGCTGCTTCATGTTCCGCGTGCTGCGCCGGGTCGGCGGCAAGACGGTGGAACTCATCGGCGTCGTGCTCGGGCAGTCCGGCCACAACTTGGTCACCGCCGGGCTGACCGCCGCACGGCAGCTTGCCGGCCGCGTGCTGCCGTCGTGAGGCGGGCTGGGGCCGCGCTAACCTGTCGCGCCGGCTCCGGACACGAGGTCGTCATCTCGCGTGCCGCCGTGCGCGTTCAGGACGTAGTCGCAGGCGGCTGCCTCGTCCAGCGGCATTGACCACAAATATCCCTGTGCGCCGTCGCATCCGAGTGATGCAAGCACCTCGCGCTGGGCGGGCTCTTCTACGCCCTCGGCGATCGTCGACAGTCCCAGCTGATGCGCGAGGTCGACGATGAGCCGCACGAACCGGTCCCCGGCCGAGTCCGGCTCGGTCAATGGGTCCACGAACGACTTGTCGATCTTGACCACATCGACCGGGAAGTCGCGCAGGTAGCTCAGCGACGAGTAGCCGGTGCCGAAGTCGTCGACGGCCAGGCGTACCCCGAGGCGCTTGAGCCGGCGCAGCGTGACTGCCGTGCGCGCGGCGTCGACAGAAAGCACGGTCTCGGTGACCTCGAGGGTGAGGCACTCGGCCGGAAGCCCGCTGTAGGCCAGCGCGGCCGCGACATCGGTGACGACGTTGTCGTGCTGCAACTGCCGCATCGAGACGTTGACCGCGATGCGGATCGGGACCCCGCACAGATGCGCCCAACGAGCCGCCGTAGCGCACGCCGAATCCAGCACCCACCGCCCGAACGGCACGATCAGGCCGCTCTCCTCGGCGACCGGGATGAACTCCGCCGGGCTGATGACGCCGTGCACCGGATGCCGCCACCGGGCGAGCGCCTCGAACCCCAGCAGGGCTCCGTCCGCGAGCCGCACCTGCGGCTGGAAATGCAGCTGGAACTGACCTTCGGTCAGTGCCTGCTCGAACCAGTTCCGCAGCATGGCCCGCCGGACGAGCAGATCGCGCATGTGTTCGGCGAACAGCGCGACGCCGTCCTTGCCCGCCGCCTTGGCGGCATACATGGCCGCGTCCGCCTCGCTCAACAGGTTGTCGACGGACCTGCCCGGCTCGTTGAACGCAACTCCCACGCTCACACTGACACCGACGTTCGAGCCGCTACCGGTCAACGCGATCGGCCGGCGCACCGCCGACACGACCCGCTCGGCAGCGGTCACCGCCGCGGCCGGATCGGCCAATCGCGGGATTAGCACGGCGAACTCGTCCCCACCCAGGCGCGCCACGGTGTCCTCCGGCCGCACCACCGCCAGCAGCCGCTCGGCGACGACGGCGAGCACCTCGTCACCGACGCGGTGGCCCAGGCTGTCGTTCACCGCCTTGAATCCGTCGAGGTCGCAGAACAACAAGGCCACACCGGGACCGCTACGACCGCACGCGACGATGGCGTGCTCGATCCGATTGCGCAGCAGCGCGCGGTTGGCCAGGCCGGTCAGGCTGTCCTGGAACGCCTGGCGCCGCAGGTCGTCCTCCAGTGCCCGTTGCGCCGTGAGCGCTTCGTCCAGCGCCTGCGACTGCTCGGTCAGCGACACCGTCTGCGCGTGCATCCGGCGCAGCAACCAGCTCATCCGGACGACAACCAGTCCGAACAGCGCCCCGGAGATTCCACCGAGGACGGGCAGGTCGATGTCCGTGCCGGTGATTCCCGCGGCGATGAAGATCGCCGGCGGCACGAACCCGGCCAGCGCGACCAGCGGCAGCCGGCGCCTGGTGTCGACCGGTTCGGCCGGCGCGGTCCCGGTCATCGGCGCGGTCATGGACGGATGTAGTGCCGCCACGCCTGCGAGGGCGTACGAGATGAGCCAGCCCGCGTCGCACAGGTCACCGGCGTGGTACGCATCGTGCTGCACCAGCAGGTCGTAGGCGATGTCCGAGACGAGCATCGCCGCGATACTGAGCGTGATCATGGTCGCGGCGGCGCTGCGGATCCGGTGGACGAACAACGCGCGCACGATCATGAACAGGACGCCCACGTCCATGATCGGGTAGGCCATCGTCACGACCTTGCCGAACAGTTGGCCGGGGTCGTGCGCATAGGCACCGACGAGCACCTGCCACAGCAGTGCCATCGCACCGATCGTGACGATCGCCGCGTCGGCGTGGCTCTCGCGGTCGTTCGCGCGACGCGCGGTGCGGGTCCAGGCCACCAGGGCGGCGATGAGGAACGGGTAGCCCGCGAGGTACAGCGCATCGGCGACGGAGGGGTACGGCGGATCGGCGTGCTGGATCACGTCGTAGCTGTCGAGGATCACGTCCCCGGCGACGAAGAACAGGTTGGACGCAGCCAGACCCCACCACGGCCATGGGTTCTTCGGGCGGTGGATCCGGATCCCCACGGCCACACAGATGACCGAGACGAGACCGAGACCCTCGTACATCGAATCGAGCGCCAGCTCGCTGGTGACCATGAAGTAGAGGCCGATTACAACGGCGCACGCGGACAGCACGTACAGCCAAACGGTCCGCTTCACATGCTGCTCCTCGCCCTACCGAACGGGAGCATTATCGACCGAAATCGGCCTACCTTGAGGAAGCCGGGCCGCCCGGAGGGCGGCTACTCGGGGCGGTACTCCAAGTGGGCCGACTCGATCGTGATCTCGGTGATGCGCACCCGGATGCGCTCGTGGAGCGTCGGCGGGGCTTGATCCCCGCCACAACAGCGGGCGACCAGCGCGCGCACGTCCTGCTCGAGCCCGAACTGCTTCAGGCACGGGGCACAGCCGTCCAGGTGCTGCCGGATGCGGTTCTTCAGGTTCTCGTCGGACTCGTCGTCCAGGTACAGGTAGATGTCCTTGAGCACGTCGTCGCAGTCGATGTTGCCCGGGCCGAAGCCGAATCCACTCATCGTTCGCCCCCTGCGGCCGTGGAGATCAGCCCTCGCTCGCGCGCGTAGTCGGCCAGCAGTCCCTGCAGTTGCTTACGGCCGCGGTGCAACCGCGACATCACCGTCCCGATCGGGGTGCCCATGATCTCGGCGATCTCCTTGTACGCGAAGCCCTCGACGTCGGCTAGGTACACCGCGAGGCGGAAGTCCTCGGGCAGCGCCTGCAGCGCGTCCTTGACGTCGGAGTCGGGCAGGTGGTCCAGCGCCTCCATCTCGGCCGAACGAAGTCCGGTGGAGGTGTGCGACTCGGCGCGCGCCAACTGCCAGTCCTCGACGTTCTCGCTGTTGGACTCCTGCGGCTGACGCTGCTTCTTGCGGTACGTGTTGATGAACGTGTTGGTCAGGATCCGGTACAGCCACGCCTTGAGGTTGGTGCCCTCGCTGAACTGGTGGAACGCCGCGAACGCCTTGACGTAGGTCTCCTGGACGAGGTCCTCCGCGTCGGCCGGGTTGCGCGTCATGCGCATTGCTGCGGCGTACAGCTGGTCGACGAAGGGCAGCGCGTCTCGCTCGAACCGTGCCCGCCGCTGCTCGACCGTCTCCTCCGACACCGCGCTCCCTCGCTCGTCATTCCTGTCCTCGGAGCGTATCGCGCCGGGCGGAAGTGGGCGGATCGCGTCGGCGACGGACCCGCTGCGCTCACGCACGCAACTGCTCATCCGAACCGGCTCCTCACTCGTCTGCTTCAGGGCTGGAACGGTTCGGGCGGCCACGGCATTCCGGATATCGTGCGGGCTGTGGCCACCGGTACCCCTGCGACCGCCCTGCTGGCCAGGGCGAAGGTCGCGTTCACGCTGCATCCGTACGAGCACGACGCCCGCGCCGAGGCCTACGGAGACGAGGCGGCGGCCGCGCTGGGTGTCCCGCCGGAGCGGATCTTCAAGACCCTGATCGCCAGTGTCGACGGCAAGCTCGGCTGCGCCGTCGTCCCGGTCGCCGGACGGCTCGACCTCAAGGCCCTCGCGGCCGCGCTCGGTGGCAAGAAGGCCGAGCTCGCCGATCCGGCTGCCGCGGCCCGCGCGACCGGCTACGTCGTCGGCGGCATCTCCCCACTCGGGCAGAGGTCCCGGCTGCCCGTCGTCGTGGACGGGTCCGCCGAGGCATTCGAGACCGTGTACGTCTCGGCCGGGCGCCGCGGCCTGCAGGTGCAGCTCGCGCCAGCCGACCTGGTCCGGCTGACGAATGCCCGGCTGGCCGCGATCAGCACGGCCGGTTGATCAGGCGAAGTCCTCCTCGCGGTACTCGCCGGCCGGGCGGCTCCCCGCATTGGCCGCCTCCGCGGTGCGCAGCTCGACGCGCCGGATCTTGCCGCTGATCGTCTTGGGTAGCTCGGCAAACTCCAGTCTTCGGATCCGCTTGTACGGCGCGAGCCGCTCGCGGCAGAACCGCAGGATCTCGCCCGCCAGCTCCGCATTCGGCTCACGCCCGCCGGACAGCACGACGTACGCCTTCGGGACAGCCAGCCGCAGCTCGTCCGGCGCGGGGACCACGGCGGCCTCCGCGACGGCCGGGTGCTCGATCAGCACGCTCTCCAGCTCGAACGGGCTGATCCGGTAGTCGCTGGCTTTGAACACGTCGTCGCTGCGCCCGACGTAGGTGATGTAGCCGTCCTCGTCCCGGACGGCGACGTCACCGGTGTGGTAGCGGCCGCCCTCGAAGGCGGCGGCGTTTCGCTCGTCGTCGCCGCGGTAGCCGACCATCAGCCCGACCGGCCGCTCCGGCTCGCAGCGCACGCAGATCTCGCCCTCCTCGCCCGCCTCGGCGCTCACCGGGTCGACCAGGTCGATCGCGAAGCCCGGCATGGGCCGTCCCATCGAACCGAGCTTGAGTTCCTGTCCCGGGGGGTTGCCGACCTGCAGGGTCGTCTCGGTCTGCCCGAAACCGTCGCGGATGGTCAGGCCCCAGGCACGCTGCACCGACTCGATCACCTCTGGGTTCAGCGGCTCGCCGGCGCCGACCAGCTCGCGCAGCGACAGCGCGTCCTTCCACGCGGCGAGGTCCTGCTGGATGAGCATCCGCCACACCGTGGGCGGCGCGCAGAACGTGGTCACCTTCGCGTCGCGCAGCACGTCCAGCATCGCGACCGCGTCGAAGCGCTCGTAGTTGAAAACGCAGATCGTGGCGCCCGCGATCCACGGCGCGAACACGCACGACCAGGCGTGCTTGGCCCACCCGGGACTGGAGACGTTGAGGTGGACGTCCCCGGGCTGCAAGCCGATCCAGTACATCGTGGACAGGTGCCCGATCGGGTAGCTGGCGTGCGTGTGCTCGACCAGCTTCGGCAGCGCCGTCGTCCCGGACGTGAAGTACAGCAGCAGCGGATCGTCCGCCGCCGTCGGCTGTTCGGGGCTGAACGGCGCGATCGACTCGGCCGTGTCCGCGTACCGCAGCCAGCCCTGGACGGGCTCGCCGACGGCGACGCGCAGGTACGTGCCGTGGACGCCGTCGAACCGCGGCGCGACGTCCGAGCGGGCGATGACCGCGCCGACGTTGCCGCGGTCGATCCGGTCGCGCAGGTCGTCCTCGGCGAGCAGCGTGGTGGCCGGGATGAGCACTGCGCCGAGCTTCATCGCAGCCAGCGTCGTCTCCCAGAGCTCGACCTGGTTGCCGAGCAGCACGAGCACCCGCATGCCGCGCGCGACGCCGTGTGTACGCAGCCAGCCGGCGACCTGGTCGGAGCGGTGCGCCAGCTGCTCGAACGTGTACCGCGCTTGCTCGCCGGACGCCTCGATCAGGTGCAGCGCGGTCCGCTGCGGGTGTTCGGCGGCCAGCACGGCGTCGAACCAGTCGATCGCGAAGTTGAAGTTATCCGGCCGTGGCCACCGGAACTGGGCGTAGGCGGTGTCGTAGTCGGTGCGGTGCTGGACAAGGAAGTCGCGGGCGGCGCGGAACTGCTCGGTAGGGCTGGTCACCTTTCAGAGGTTGGCACGGGCGAGCAGCCTTGTCACGAACGCGGTCACCGCCGCGGCGACCGCAACCGGGTCCTTCTTCAGCGTGTGATCGGCGCCGGCGATGACGACCACCTGGCGGTTCCGTCCGCGCGGCGGCAGGCCGAACGGGTCGCGGTCGCCCTGCACCACCAGCGTGGCGACGCCGGTGCCGGTGAGCTCGTCCAGCCGCGACTTCTCCGGCTTGCCGGCAGGGTGGAGTGGGAAGGCGAGCGCCACGACTCCCACCGCCCCGCTCGTGGCTGCGGTGCGGCACGCGACGCGGGCGCCGTTGGAGCGGCCGCCCACGACGAGTGGCAGGCCGCGCAGCCCGGTCCGCTTGCGGAGCGCGGTGACGATCTCCAGCCAGGCGGCGTCCTGCGGGCCCGGCTTCGGCGGCGTGCGGCGGCCGGCCACGCGATACGGCTGGTTCACCAGCGCGATCGCGATCCCGGCGGCGACGGCCGCGTCGCGCACCGCGACCAGGTCGGCCGTGCGGACGTCCGCGCCCGCGCCATGGGTGAGCACGAGCAGCGCACCCGCCCCGCGCGGGCGGTCGAGCGCGACGCGGGCCGGCCCGGCCGCGGTTGCGATCTCGAACTCGCTCATAACGGCTGTCCGGTCAGGGCCTGGCGCACCTGCGCCTCGGAGTCCTCGCCGACGGCGAGCACCAGTTCGTCCCCGGCCAGCAGCTGCGTCCGCGCGTTCGGCGTGACCACGGTGCCGCTGCGCAGGATCGTCAGCAGTGCCGCGTCCGTGGGCATTTGCAGTTCGCCCACGGTTGTGCCGATCAGCGCCGAGTCGTCCGGCAGCGTCAACGCGATCAGGTTGCTGCCGCCCTCGCGCAGCGTCATCAGCCGCACGATGTCACCGACCGTGACAGCCTCCTCGACCGCCGCGACGAGCGCGTTCGGCGTGGACACCGCGACGTCCACACCCCAGTCTTGCGTGAACAGCCACTGGTTGCCGGTGTTGTTCACCCGCGCCACCACGCGCGGCACGTGGCATTCGGTTTTCGCCAGCAGCGCGAACACCATGTTGGCCTTGTCGTCGCCGGTAGCGGCCATGACCACGTCGCACATCGCGATGCCGGCGGCCTGCAGCGTGCCCGCCTCGCACGCGTCCGCGAGCATCCAGTCGGCGTCCGGCACCAGGTGCGGACGGTAGCTTGCGCGCTCCCGTTCGATGAGCAGCACCTTGTGCCCGTCGTCGAGCAGCGCCTGGGCGATGGATCGTCCCACGGCGCCCGCTCCGGCGATGGCTACCCGCACGCGGCTGCTCCCCTCTCGTGTCGAGCCCGCTCGGCACGCACAGTGTCCCCTAACCTTTAGCTGATGAGCCTGCAGCAGCTGTACGTGACGCTGCTGGTGGGCGGGGTCGTTGTCCTCGTCAGCGTGGTGGCGACGCGGGTGGCGGCCAGGGTCGGCCTGCCCAGCCTGCTGCTGTACCTGGTGCTCGGCGTGCTGCTCGGCGAGGACGTCATCGGTGTCCGGTTCGACGATGCGCAGCTCGCGCAGAACCTGGGCATCGCCGCGCTCGCGGTGATCCTGATCGAGGGCGGGCTGACGACCAGCTGGTCGGACATCCGCGCGCTGATCGGCCCTGCCGGCGTGCTCGCGACCGTCGGCATCGGCGTGAGCACGGTGGTGACGGCGGCGGGGGCGCACTTCCTGCTCGGCTTCGGCTGGCAGCTCTCGTTGCTCTTCGGCGCGATCGTATCCTCGACGGACGCAGCGGCCGTGTTCGCGATCCTGCGCGTGCTGCCGCTGCCGCGCCGCGTGGTCGGCCTGCTCGAAGCCGAATCCGGCTTCAACGACGCGCCCGCGGTGATCCTCGTCGTGCTGTTCAGCAAGATGCCGATGGACACGTCCGTGCCGTCGTTCGCCGGCACGCTGGTCTACGAGCTGGCGGCCGGCGCCGCGATCGGTCTGGGGCTGGGCTGGTTCGGCAGCGTGGCGCTCCCCCGACTCGCACTGCCCGGCTCGGGGCTGTACCCACTCGCGACGTTCGGGCTGGCCACCGTCGCGTTCGCGGCGGGCGGCGCAGCGCACGCGAGCGGCTTCCTCGCCGCATATCTCGCGGCACTACTGCTCGCGAACGGCCAGCTGCCGCACCGCGCGGCGACCCGCTCGTTCGCCGAGGGCATCGGCTGGCTGGCGCAGATCGGGCTGTTCGTGCTGCTTGGTCTGCTGGTGGACCCGTCCGAGCTGCCCGGACAGATCCTGCCCGCGTTGGCGATCGGCGCGGTGCTGCTCGTCATCGCGCGACCGCTCGCGGTGCTGTGCAGCCTGCTGCCGTTCCGGATCCCCTTGCGCGAGCAGGCGTTCCTGTCGTGGGCCGGCCTGCGCGGCGCGGTGCCGATCGTGCTCGCCACGTTCCCGGTCGTGCACCACGTGCCGCACAGCCAGCGGCTGCTCAGCCTGGTGTTCGTGCTCGTCGCGCTGTTCACCCTCATCCAGGCGCCGAGCCTGCAGCCGCTCGCGCGAATCCTGCGGCTCGTCCCGCGCGAGGCCACCCGGCAGATCCTCGTCGAGTCCGCGCCGCTGGACGTGCTCGACGCCGAGCTGCTGACGATGACGGTGCCGGCGACGTCCAAGCTCAACGCGGTGTCCGTGCTCGAGCTGCGGCTGCCCGACCCGAGCGTGATCACGCTGATCATCCGCGACGGACACAGCTTCGTGCCGACCCAGGACACGCAGCTGCGGGCCGAGGACGAGCTGCTCATCGTGACCACGCGCAGGCGCCGCGACCAGGCGGAACGACGGCTGCGCGCAGTTAGCCGCCGGGGCCCGCTCGCGCACTGGTTCGACGAGTACGGCGAACCGGACTGATACTTGGCTCATGTGCGGTAGGTACGTGAACGTCGCGGCGGACGCGGATCTGGTCGCCGAGTTCGACGTCGAGGAGGTGCTCGACGACGCGCCGGGGCCGTCCTGGAACATCGCGCCGACCGACCCGGTGCGGATGATCGTCCGGCGCACACCCAAGGAAGCTGCGTCTGCCGTCCGCCAGCTGCGAACCGCGCGATGGGGCCTGGTCCCGAGCTGGTCACGCGATCGCAAGGGCGGCGCGAAGATGATCAACGCCCGCATCGAGACGGTCACCAGCAAGCCGGCGTTCAAGACCGCCGCCGCCAAGCGCCGCTGCCTGCTGCCGGCCCTGGGCTACTACGAATGGCAGCAGACCGAGACCGGCGGCAAGGTGCCGTATTTCCTGCACGGCGCGGACGGCGGACTGCTCGCGTTCGCGGGCCTGTACGAGCTCTGGCGCGACCGCACGCTGGCCGACGACGACCCGAACCGCTGGCTGGTCACCTGCACGGTGATCACCCAGCAGGCCAGCGACGTCCTCGGCGAGATCCACGACCGCAACCCGGTCGTCGTGCCGCAGTCGCTCTGGGACGGCTGGCTGGACTGTTCGAGCGAGGACGTCGCCGCGGCCGAGGCGCTGCTCGCCGCAATCCCCGAGGCGCACCTGGAGCCGTACGTCGTCTCCGCCGCCGTCGGCAATGTCCGCAACAACGGCCCGGACTTGATCAAGAGAGCGACAGGACCTGAAGCGCCGCAGGATCTCAACTAACTGGCAGACTTGGCGCGTGCGATCGGAGCAAATGAGCTGGGCGGCGCCGCGTGCCGGCGGGCCGGTCCGCGCGACCGTCGACCTGCCGGGGTCGAAGTCGCTGACCAACCGGCTGCTGGTGCTGGCCGCGCTCGCCGACGGCCCCTCCCGGTTGATCGCTCCGCTGCGCGCCCGCGACACCGAACTGATGGCCGCGGCGCTGCGCACCTTCGGCGTGCAGATCGCCGACGACGGGCGCGACTGGGTCATCACGCCGGAAGCGCTCCACGGCGGGACGGTCGACACCGGGCTGGCCGGGACGGTGATGCGCTTCGTACCGCCGGTCGCTGCGCTCGCGGACGGGCCCACGGCCTTCGACGGCGACCCGTACGCGCGCGAGCGACCGATGGCGACGCTGATCGACGCGCTGCGCCAGCTCGGCGCGTCCGTCGACGACGCCGGGCGCGGTCGGCTGCCGTTCACCGTCCAGGGCAGCGGATCGATACCGGGCGGGCCCGTCCATCTGGACGCCTCGGCGTCCTCGCAGTTCGTCTCCGCGCTACTGCTGGCGGGCGCGCGATTCGACAAGGGCGTCGTCGTCGTCCACACCGGTGCGGGACCCGTCCCGTCCACGCCGCACATCGAGATGACGCTGGACGTGCTGCAGGCGGCCGGGGTGCGGGCCGAGGCCACCGGCGCCGGCGAATGGCAGGTCGCGCCCGGACGGATCAGTGCGCGCGACTGCGTAGTCGAGCCGGACCTGTCCAACGCGGCGCCATTCCTGGCGGCCGCGCTGGTCACCGGCGGATCGGTCACGGTCCCCCGCTGGCCGGCGACGACGACGCAGGCCGGCGACGCACTGCGCGAGCTGTTGGCCGCGATGGGCGCCAACGTGTCGCTGACGACAGGCGGGCTGACGGTTTCGGCCGGTGACGAGCTGCGCGGGCTGGACGCCGACCTGCACGATGTCGGCGAGCTGACCCCCACGCTGGCCGCGCTCGCCGCGCTGGCCAGCACACCGTCGCGACTGCACGGCATCGGCCACCTGCGCGGCCACGAGACGGACCGGCTGGCCGCGCTCGCCACCGAACTCGGCCGGCTCGGCGGCGGCGTCACCGAGGGTCCGGACGAGCTGATCATCGATCCGCGCCCATTGCACGGCGGCGAGTGGCGTGCGTACGCCGACCACCGCATGGCAACCGCGGGCGCCGTGCTCGGCCTGGTCGTCGACGGCGTGCTGGTCGACGACATCGCCTGCACCGGCAAGACGCTTCCCGACTTCCCCGGCCTGTGGGCCCACATGCTCGGCGCCTGAGGCCGCATGGCGCGCGGCAGCGACCACAGCAGGCTGGACGAGGACGACGTCCGCGTCCGCGCCAACCCGCGCGGCACGCGGCCGCGGTCCAAGCAGCGGCCCGCTCACGAGGACGCGGCCGACGGCATGGTGCTGACGGTCGACCGCGGCCGCTACTCGGTGCTGGTGGACGACACGGTTGTGACCGCGATGCGTGCGCGGGAACTGGGCCGCAAGGGCATCGCGGTGGGCGACCGGGTGAGCGTTGTCGGCGACCTGTCCGGCGCCACGGACACGCTCGCGCGGATCGTCCGGCTGGCCGAGCGCAGCACGGTGCTCCGGCGCACGGCCGACGACAACGACCCGTTCGAGCGGGTGGTCGTCGCGAACGCCGACCAGCTGGTGATCGTGGCCGCGCTCGCCGATCCGGAACCGAGCTTCGGCCTGATCGACCGGTGCATCGTCGCCGCGCTCACGGCCGGGATGGAACCGGTGTTGTGCCTGACCAAGTCCGACCTCGCGTCGCCGGATGCGACGCTGCAGCGCTACGAGGCGCTGTCCGTTCCTGCGATCGTCACGCATCGCGGCGGCCCGCTGGACGAGCTGCGCGACCGGCTTCATGGCCAGGTGTCCGTGCTCGTCGGGCACTCCGGCGTCGGCAAGTCCACGCTGATCAACGCGCTGGTGCCCGACGCCGCGCGCGCGACCGGTGTGGTGAGCGCGATCGGCAAGGGCCGGCACACGTCGTCGTCAGCGATCGCGCTCCCGCTGGCCGACGGGGGTTGGGTGATCGACACCCCGGGCGTCCGCTCGTTCGGGCTCGCGCACGTCACGGCCGACGACCTGCTGTGGGCGTTCCCGGACCTCGAGGACGGTACGAATGGCTGCCCGCCTGGCTGCGAGCACCTCTCGGCGGACGCGGGCTGCACGCTGGACGCGTGGGTGGCCGCCGGGCATGCCACGTCCGAGCGATTGGCCGCGTTCCGCCGCCTGCTGGCGAGCCGCGGCACCGAATAGCCTGTCGCGGTGGCGATCACCCTGACCGGCATCAACCGGCATCCAGTGAAGTCCTGTCGCGGCGAGGCGCTGACGTCCGCCGTCGTCGAGCCGTGGGGGCTCGCCGGCGACCGGCGCTGGATGATCGTCGACGAGACGGGCGAAACGGTCACCGCGCGCGAGCACCCGCGCATGCTGCTGATCCGTCCCGAACTCGTCGACGGCGGCCTGCTGCTGCGGGCGCCTGACCTCGACGACCTGTTCGTGCCCGTGCCCGACGGAGCGCCGGTCGAGATCACGGTGTTCGGCCGCACGCCGTTCGCCGTGCTCGCGGCCGACGCCGATGCGCACGCCTGGTTCAGCAAGGCCGTCGGCGCACCGGTGCGGCTGGTGTACCAGGACGATCCGCGCCGACGGCCGACGAACCCGGACTACACCGTGGCCGGTGACTGCGTGTCCTTCGCGGACGGTTACCCGCTGCTGCTCACGACCGAGGAGTCGCTCGCGGCACTCAACCGGCTGATCGCCACTGGCAGGCATCCCGACCAGGGCCCGCTACCGATGCGCCGGTTCCGTCCGAGCGTGGTGGTCGCGGGCGCGCCTGCCTGGGACGAGGACCACTGGCGCCGGCTGCGGATCGGCGATGCGACGTTCCGCGCGGTGAAGGGCTGCGACCGCTGCGTGATCACGACGACCGATCCCGACACCGCCCAGCTCGGCAAGGAACCCCTTGCGTCGCTGGCGAAACACCGCCGCTGGGACAGCCGCGCCTGGTTCGCGATGAACCTGGTACCGGACACGCCGGGCGCGACGATCGCCCTCGGCGACGAGGTCGAGATCCTGCAGCGCGAGGAGTCCGACGGCCCGCCACGCTGACCGTCCACGGCGCCGGGTTGCCGATCCCGGAGTGGCCAGTAGGTTCGGCTGTCGTGAGCGACTATCGGGTCCATGCCTTCCGCGACGACGCACTCGGCGACCTCGACGCGGTTGCGCTGGCCGAGCTGGTCGCGTCCGGCGAACGCAGTCCCGCCGAGCTCGCGGACGCTGCCATCGCCCGGGCCGAGGCGGTGGACCCGGTGCTCTTCGCGACCTGCCACCGCAGCTACGACCAGCCGCGCTTCGCCTCGACGCGCGACGGCGCGCTCTTCGGCGTCCCCACGTTCGTCAAGGACAACACCGACGTCCAGGGCATGCCCACCAACCACGGCACGGAGGCGTTCCGAGCGCGGCCGGCCAAGCGGGACGGCGCGTACACGCGGCAGTACCTGAGCACCGGCCTGACCGTGCTCGGCAAGACGCGGCTGCCGGAGTTCGGGTTCAGCGCGAGCACCGAGTTCATGGCGCAGGAAGCGGTGCACAATCCGTGGCAGCCGGAGTATTCGGTCGGCGCGTCGTCCGGCGGCTCCGCAGCGCTCGTGGCCGCCGGCGCGGTCCCGATAGCGCACGCGAACGACGGCGGCGGATCGATCCGCATCCCGGCCGCCTGTGCCGGGCTCGTCGGGCTGAAGCCGACGCGCGGGCGGCACATCGACGGCGAGCAGGCGCGGCACCTGCCGATCAACATGATCTCCGAAGGCGTGTTGACCAGGACGGTTCGTGACACGGCAGCCTTCTTCGCCGCGTGCGAGGACTTTTATCGCAACCCCGCGCTACCGCCGGTGGGTCTGGTCACCGGTCCGTCTCAGCGGCGGCTGCGTGTCGGGCTCGTGCTCGAATCTGTGGTCGACACGCGGGTGGACGAGCAGACGCGCGCAACCGTGCTGCGCACCGCAGCGCTGCTCGAGGATGCCGGCCACGTGGTCGAGCCGATCGAGCTGCCGGTCACGCGCCAGTTCGCGGACGACTTCCTGCAGTACTGGGGACTGCTCGCAACACTGGCCGCGAGGACCGGGAAGCTCACCTTCGACCGATCGTTCGATGCGTCCAAGCTGGACGGTCTCACCCAGGGCCTGCGCGCACATCACCGGCGCAACCTGCGCCACACCCCGGCGGCGCTGCACCGGCTGCGCGGCATCGAGCGCGCCTACGCGCAGTTGTTCGCGCGGCACGAACTCATACTCTCGCCGGTACTCGCGCACGTCACGCCGCAGCTCGGCTATCTCAGCCCGACGGTGCCGTTCGACCAGCTGATCGCACGACTGGAGCACTGGGTCGCGTTCACCCCGCTGAACAACATCGCGGGCACCCCGGCGATCTCGCTGCCGCTCGCGATGGCCGACGAGGGCCTGCCAATCGGCGTGCAACTATCCGCCGCACACGGCGACGAGCGCACCCTGCTGGAGACCGCATTCCACCTCGAAGCCGCCCAGCCGTTCGCGCGCATCACCGACCCTGCGCCATCCAGCTGACCGGATGGGTGGCTACCGCCGCGCGAGCCACGTGCCGAACCGGTCCAGCGCGGCGTCGATGTTCCCGCGGTCGCCGGCGAAGCACATCCGGATGAACCGGCCGCCGTCGACCGGGTCGAAGTCCACGCCGGGCGCGACCGCGACGCCGGTATCGTCCAGCAGCCGCGCGGCCCAGGTGAGCGAGTCGTCCGTCCACGCCGAGACGTCCGCGTAGACGTAGAACGCGCCGTCTGCCGGGGCGAGCCGATCGAGTCCGAGTTGCGGGAGCCGCTCGAGCATGAGCGCGCGATTGGATGCGTAGCGCGCGACGTTCGCGTCCAGTTCCTCGTACGCATCGAACGCCGCGGCCGCGCCGAACTGCGACAGCGACGGCGGGCAGATCGTGAAGTTGCCAGCCAGCCGGTCGACGGCATCCATCAGCTCGTCGGGCACGAGCAGCCAGCCGATCCGCCAGCCCGTCATGCAGAAGTACTTGCTGAAGGAGTTCACGACGATCGACTGGCGCCCCGATCGCCACGCGGTGTCGGGACGCTCGCCGAACGTGATGCCGTGGTAGATCTCGTCGCTGATCAGCCGGGTGCCGTGCCGCTCGCACCACGCGCTGAGGGCGGCGAGTTCCTCCGGAGCGATCATGGTCCCCGTCGGGTTGGCCGGGCTGGCCACGACCAGGCCCGCGGGCGGTTCCGGCAGCGCATCCAACTGGGCGATCGTGGGCTGGAAGCGGGTGCCCGGACCGCACTCGAGCTGGACTACGCGGCAGCCCAGCGCCGTGAGCATGTTGCGGTATGCGGGATAGCCCGGCCGCGCCATCACGACCGTGTCGCCGGCCTCGAACGCCGCGAGGAACGCGTACAGGAAGCCGCCCGAGGATCCGGTCGTCACCGCGACCGAGCTCGGCGCCACGTGCACGCCGTACATGCGCTCGTAGTGCGCGGCAATCGCCTCGCGCAGCGGCGGGATGCCGAGCGCGTTCGTGTAGCCGATCTTGTCGACGTCCAGCGCGTCGTGTGCAGCCTTGCGGACGGCAGCCGGCGCCGGGGTGGACGGTTGCCCCGCGGACAGGTCGTACACCGGCAGGCCGGCAGCGCGGCGCGCAACCACGGCGTCGATCACTCGCATGACGCGGAACGGGTCGACGTCACTGCGGCGCGAGGAGGTCACCGCCCGACGGTAACGTGCGCGGCGTGGCGACGACCAACGACTACGCCGGCGACCTGCGCGTCGCACTCGAGCTTGCCGACCGCGCGGACGCGATCACCACCGACCGCTTCGGCGCAGCGGACCTGCGCGTCGAGACCAAGCCGGACCTGACGCCCGTCAGCGACGCCGACCGCGCCGTCGAGCAGGCGATCCGCGAGCACCTGGTCGACGTGCGTCCGGGCGACGCCGTCCTCGGTGAGGAGTTCGGCGGCGCGGACGGTGTCGTCGGACGTCGCTGGGTGATCGACCCGATCGACGGAACGAAGAACTTCGTGCGGGGAGTCCCGGTGTGGGCCACGCTGATCGCCCTGCTCGATGCAGCCGGCGAACCGGTCGTCGGCGTGGTCTCCGCCCCTGCGCTCGGGCGGCGCTGGTGGGCGCACCGCGGCGGCGGCGCCTGGACCAGCGTGTTCGGCGGTGAGCCGCGACAGATCCACGTATCGGCTGTCGCAGACCTGGCCGACGCCAGCCTGTCGTTCTCGTCGCTGTCCGGCTGGGCTGAGCTCGGCAGGCGCGAGGCCTTCGTCGCGCTGACCGACCGCGTCTGGCGCACCCGCGCCTACGGCGATTTCTGGTCGTACATGCTCGTGGCCGAGGGCGCCGTCGACGTGGCTGCCGAGCCAGAGCTGTCGCTTTGGGACATGGCCGCGCTCGCACCGATCGTCACCGAGGCGGGTGGCCGGTTCACCGGCCTGGACGGCACGGACGGCATCGGCCAGGGCAACGCGGCCGCCAGTAACGGCCTGCTGCACGCCGACTTCCTCGCCGCCTTGCAGCCGTGACGCCCGCTGGGTAGACCGGGTTGGACGCGGGGCGCGTCGACCTGCCAACGGACGGAGCCGTCATGACCGATTCATCGGCTGTCGCAGTGTTGGCTGGCCTGCCCGACGTGCGGGGCTGGGTTGAGGATTTCTACCGGGACCTGCATCAGCATCCCGAACTCTCGCACGCTGAGCAGCGGACGGGTGCGCGCGTGGCGGAGCGGTTGCGGGCCGCGGGCTTCGAGGTGCATGACGGTGTCGGTGGCACCGGGGTGGTGGGCGTGCTGGCCAACGGGGCCGGACGAACCGTGCTGGTGCGCGCCGACATGGACGCCCTACCGGTGCGGGAGGCGACCCGGCTGCCGTACGCCAGCTCCGTGGAGGGCACTGATGCCGATGGCGTCTCGGTGCCAATCATGCATGCCTGCGGTCACGACGTGCACGTGGCCTGCCTGCTCGGCGCGGCGGACCTGCTCGCGGCTGCGCGCGAGAGCTGGCGCGGCACGGTGATCGCGCTGTTCCAGCCGGCCGAGGAGACCGCCGACGGCGCGCGCGGGATGATCGACGACGGCCTCCTCGACCTAGCCCCCGCGCCGAACGTCGCCCTGGCCCAGCACGTGCTGCCGTTCCCCGCCGGCGAGGTACGCACTCGCTCTGGACCGGTGTTGTCCTCGGCGGACAGCATGCGGGTGACCGTTCATGGCCGGGGCGCGCACGGTTCGATGCCGCAGGCCGCGGTGGATCCGGTGTTGCTTGCCGCGTCCATCGTGGTGCGGCTGCAGTCGATCGTCTCGCGCGAGGTCGCCCCGGACGAGCCGGCGGTGCTCACGGTCGGCAGCATTCAGGCCGGCACGAAGAGCAACGTCATTCCAGACGTCGCACAACTGCTGCTCAACGTGCGCACCTACAGCGAGGCCACCCGCAAGACCGTCCTGGACGCAATCAAGCGGATCGTCACCGCCGAGTGCGATGCGTCCGGCTCACCCGAGCCGCCGGAGTTCGAGCTGTTCGAGCACTTCCCGCTCACGGACAACGATGCTGCTGCGGCCCGGTCGTTGAGCGCCGCGTTCGGCGACTACTTCGGTGACCGCGCCGGTCCGCTGGATCGTCAGTCCGCGAGCGAAGACTTCAGCGATCTGCCGCGCGCGTTCGGTGTCCCCTACTGCTACTGGGGCATCGGCGGCATCGACGCCGCTACGTATCAGGCCGCGGAGGCTGCGGGCCGGGTCGCGCAGGACATCCCGGTGAACCATTCGGCGCAGTTCGCTCCGGTCATCCAGCCCACCCTCGACACCGGCATAGAAGCCTTGGTGGTCGCAGCGCTGCGCATGTTGGAACCGCAGCCAGCCTGATCAGAACGGCGGCGGGTCGTCGTCGGGTTCGTGCTCGACGGGCTCGGGCTTCGTCTCGGGCACGGGTAGTTCCGGTGGCCGGTACCGGTAGGTGTGCCGGGTGGGTGACGTCCATTCGTAGGAGCCGTCGGGGCATTTGTGCAGGCGCCAGTTCGAGTGGTGTTTCAGGTCGTGGTGCCG